>NZ_JBXARE010000004.1:0-261461 GCF_058807935.1 Pseudoduganella sp. GW821-FHT11H04
GTGTAGAAGAGACAGGACACGGGCTCTGCCGCAAGCGGCAGAGCCCGTGTCCGTTTGCTCGACCTGACCCCGACTTTCAAAAAACTGGTTGACTCGGTTGTATATACAACTTAAGCTGTGAATATGCGCGGGCCTGTGCAGGCCCGTTCTCACCAACTTGAGGAGATGACATGAGCACCCAGCACCTGGATAACGATCCCCGCTACGACGCTTCCCGCGATATCCGCGCCCCGCGCGGTCCGGAAATGGTCTGCAAGACCTGGGGCGCCGAAGCCGCCTACCGCATGATCCAGAACAACCTGGATAAGGAAGTGGCGGAGAATCCGAAACACTTGGTGGTGTACGGTGGCATCGGCCGTGCGGCCCGCAACTGGGAGTGCTTCGACCAGATCCTCGCTTCCCTGAAAAAGCTGGAAGCCAATGAAACACTGCTGATCCAGTCCGGCAAGCCGGTCGGCGTGTTCCAGACCCATGAAGATGCTCCGCGCGTGCTGCTGGCGAACTCGAACCTGGTGCCGAAATGGGCGAACTGGGAGCATTTCAATGAACTGGACCGCCAGGGCCTGTTCATGTACGGCCAGATGACGGCCGGTTCCTGGATCTACATAGGTACCCAGGGCATCGTGCAGGGCACTTACGAGACCTTCGCCGAAGCGGGCCGCCAGCATTTCGGCGGCGACCTGAAAGGCCGCTGGGTGCTGACCGCGGGCTTGGGCGGCATGGGCGGCGCGCAGCCGCTGGCCGCTACCTTCGCCGGCGCCGTGTCGCTGAACATCGAGTGCCAGCAATCGTCGATCGACTTCCGCCTGCGCACCCGCTACCTGGATAAGCAAGCCGCTTCCATCGACGAGGCGTTGGAAATGATCAAGCTGCATACGGCTAATGGCGACGCGATCTCCATCGGCCTGCTGGGCAACGCTGCCGACATCTTGCCGGAGCTGGTCAAGCGCGCCAAGGCCGGCGGCATTGTGCCGGACGTGGTGACCGACCAGACTTCGGCGCACGACCTGGTTAACGGCTACCTGCCGCAGGGCTGGACCGTGCAGCAGTGGAAGGCGGCGCAGGCCGACGCTGCGCAACACGCCAAGCTGACCGACGCCGCCGCGGCATCCTGCGCGGTGCACGTGCAAGCCATGCTGGATTTCCAGGCGCTGGGCGCCAAGGTGGTCGACTACGGCAACAACATCCGCCAGGTGGCGTTCGACAAGGGCGTGAAGAACGCCTTCGATTTCCCTGGCTTCGTGCCGGCTTATATCCGTCCGCAGTTCTGCGAAGGCCGTGGTCCGTTCCGCTGGGTGGCGCTGTCCGGCGATCCGGAAGATATCTACAAGACCGACGCCAAGATCAAGGAATTGTTCCCGCACCACGCCAACGTGCACCGCTGGCTGGACATGGCGCGCGAGCGCATTGCCTTCCAGGGCCTGCCGGCGCGTATATGCTGGCTGGGCCTGGGCGAGCGTCATATCGCTGGCCTGGCCTTCAACGAGATGGTGAAGAATGGTGAGCTGAAGGCGCCGATCGTGATTGGCCGTGACCACCTGGATACTGGCTCGGTTGCTTCGCCTAACCGCGAAACCGAAGGCATGCGCGATGGTACCGATGCGGTGTCGGACTGGCCGCTGCTGAACGCGATGCTGAATACTGCCGGCGGCGCGACCTGGGTGTCGCTGCACCATGGCGGCGGCGTGGGCATGGGTTATTCGCAGCACTCCGGTGTGGTGATTGTGGCTGATGGTACCGAGGCTGCTGCCAAGCGCTTGGGCCGAGTGCTGGTCAACGACTGCGGCTCGGGCGTGATGCGCCATGCCGACGCGGGCTACGAGTCCGCCATCGAATGCGCCAAGCGTAATAAACTGAACCTGCCGATGATCAAGTAAAACCCGATAAACCAGGGTCAGACCCAAGGGTCAGACCCTGTCAGCTCCGCAGTCTGCGGCTCCGGCATGCCTGGGGTCCGACCCTTGGGTCGTACCCCGCCGTACCGGGTTGAAAGCAAACGAACACGAGACACAAAACATGACCCAACTGACCCTCACCCCCGGCAAACTGACCCTGTCCGACCTGCGCGCCGTTTGGTCCGCCCACACCCCGATCGTTCTGGCCAAGGAAGCCTACTCCGCCATCGAAGCCTCCTGCAAAGCCGTGCAGGACATCGTCGCAAAAGGCGACGCCGCCTACGGCATCAACACCGGTTTCGGCCTGCTTGCCAAGACCCGCATCCCGGACGACAAGCTGGAACAGCTGCAGCGCAACCTGATCCTGTCGCACTCGGTCGGCACCGGCGACCTGATGTCCGACGAAGTCGTGCGCCTGCTGATGCTGACCAAAATCAGCAGCCTGTCGCGCGGTTTCTCCGGCATCCGCCCAGTGGTGATCGACACCCTGATCGCCCTGTACAACAAAGGCATCATGCCTGCCATCCCGGCCAAGGGTTCGGTCGGCGCTTCCGGCGACCTGGCCCCGCTGTCGCACATGACCCTTGCCATCCTGGGCGTTGGCGAAGTGCGCGTGAAGGGCGAGCTGGTACAAGCTGCCGATGCGCTGAAAGCCGCCGGCATCACCCCGGTGGTACTGGCCGCGAAAGAAGGCCTGGCCCTGATCAACGGCACCCAGGCTTCCACCGCCCTGTGCCTGCACGGCCTGTTCATGGCTGAACGCCTGCTGGAAGCGGGTATGGTGACGGGCTCCATGTCGCTGGACGCGGCCAAGGGTTCCGATTCGCCGTTCGACGCGCGTATCCACGAAGTGCGCGGCCAGCCTGGCCAGATCGCAGCCGCCGGCATTTACCGTGAACTGGTGACCGGCAGCGCGATTCGCGCTTCCCACCTGGTCGGCGACGAGCGCGTACAGGACCCGTACTGCCTGCGCTGCCAGCCCCAAGTCATGGGCGCCTGCTGGGACATCATCGCCAACGCCGGCCGCACCTTGCTGATCGAAGCCAATGCTGTTACCGACAACCCGCTGATCTTCCAGAACGATGACGGTCCGGTCGTGGTCTCGGGCGGTAACTTCCACGCCGAGCCGGTGGCCTTCGCCGCCGATACCCTGGCGCTGGCAATCGCGGAAATCGGCTCGATCTCCGAGCGCCGCGTGTCGCTGCTGATCGACGCTACCCTGTCCGGCCTGCCGCCATTCCTGGTGCGCGACCCGGGCGTGAACTCCGGCTTCATGATCGCCCACGTTACCGCCGCCGCCCTGGCGTCGGAGAACAAATCGATCGCGCATCCGGCTTCCGTGGACACCATCCCGACTTCCGCCAACCAGGAAGACCACGTGTCGATGGCCACCTACGGCGCGCGCCGCCTGCATGATATGGCGCAAAATACCGCCGTGATCCTTGGCATCGAGCTGCTGGCCGCGGCGCAGGGCATTGACTTCCACCGTCCGCTGAAAACCTCGGCGCAACTGGAACATGTGCACGCCCAGCTGCGTTCCAAGGTACCATTCTTTGATACCGACCGTTTCTTCGCGCCGGACATCGAGGCAGCCAAGCAGATGGTGGTCAATGGTGACCTGAGCGCGACTTGCAAGAACCTGTTCAGCGCCCTGCATCCGTAAGGAGAGGTTTATGGATTACCGCTTCCACGCAGGCAGTATTCCCTTGCTGGTGTCGATGCCCCACGTGGGCACCGACATCCCGGACGATGTCGCCGCCAGCATGACGTCGGCGGCGACCGAGAAGGCTGATACCGACTGGCACCTGGTCAAGCTATACGACTTCCTGGGCGCGCTCGGCGCGTCCACGTTGTCGGCACGCTGGTCGCGCTATGTGATCGACTTGAATCGCCCGCAGGAAAACACCAACCTGTATCCCGGCCAGGACACCACGGGCCTGTGCCCTGTCGACACTTTCCACCGCGAGCCGCTGTACCTGGAAGGCCAGCAGCCTTCGCAAGCGGAAGTGGAACGCCGCCTGGCCGCCTACTGGCAGCCCTACCACACCCAGTTGCGGGAAGAACTCGATCGCTTGCTGTCCATCCACGGCAAAGTGGTGCTGTGGGACGCCCACTCCATCGCTTCCGTGGTGCCGCGCTTCTTCGAAGGCAAACTGCCCGACCTGAACTTCGGCACCGCCGACGGCGCCAGTTGCGACCAGGCCATGACGGACGCCATCGCAGGCGTGGCGCGCGCCGACGAGCGCTTCACGGTGGCCGTCAATGGCCGCTTCAAAGGCGGTCACATCACCCGTTTCTACGGCCAGCCGGCGCAAGGCGTGCACGCCATCCAGCTGGAAATGTGCCAGTCCACTTATATGGACGAAACGGCGCCCTTCGGCTACCGCGAAGACCGCGCCGCCGAAGTCCAGCCTTTGCTGCGCCAGCTGGTGCAGGCAGCCTCCGACTGGGTGCGCAAATGAAGGCCCTGTTCGCGCAACACGCGTTGCTGGCTGACGGCTGGCACAAGAACGTCCTGCTGCAATGGGACGACCGCGGCAACTTCACCGCCGTCCAGCCCGGCGCCGTGGCGGCATCGGGCATCCCGAGCGCACGCCTGGTCATGCCGGGCATGGTCAACCTGCATTCTCACGCCTTCCAGCGAGCGCTTGGCGGCCTGACCGAGGTCGCCGGCGATTCGAAGGACAGTTTCTGGACCTGGCGCGACCTGATGTACCGCTTTGCGCGCAATATCACGCCGGAGCAGATGGAAGCCATCGCGGCCCAGCTGTACTCCGAGTGCCTGCGTCATGGCTACACCTCGATGTGTGAATTCCATTACGTGCAGCGCGCAGCCGATGGCGCCATGTATCCGCAAGCGTCGGAAACGGCGCAGCGCGTGATCGCCGCCGCACTCCATACCGGCATCGGCATCACCATGCTGCCGGTGCTGTATTCCTATGCCGGTTTCGGCGAACAGCCTTTGAAGCCGGAGCAGGCGCGCTTCCGCACCGACGCACGCGACGTGCTGAAAATTATCGGCGAGCTGGAACCTTTGCGCGACGCGCAGGTGGAAATCGGCGTGGCGCCGCATTCGCTGCGCGCCGCCTCGGTGGCCCAGATTCGCGAAGTGCTGGAGCACCTGCCGAAGGCCCGTCCGGTGCACATCCACATCGCCGAGCAGCAGGGCGAGGTGCAGCAGTCGCTTGATTACAGCGGCAAGCGCCCGGTGCAGTACCTGTATGAACAACTTCCGGTTGACTCACGCTGGTGCCTGGTGCACGCCACCCACCTGACCGAGGACGAAGTCACTGCCATCGCGAAAAGCGGCGCCGTCGCGGGCCTGTGCCCGACGACGGAAGCCAACCTGGGCGACGGCCTGTTCCCGCTCGAAAGCTTCCTGGAGCAGGGTGGCCGTATCGGCGTGGGCAGCGACAGCCACGTTTCGCAAAGTGCGGTGGAAGAATTGCGTTGGCTGGAATACGGCCAGCGCCTGCAGCAGCAGCGCCGCAATATCGCCATCTCCGGCAAAGAGCGCCGCGTGGGCGACTTCCTGTGGCAAGCCGCCTTGCAGGGCGGGGCGCAGGCGGCGGGCCGTCCGGTGGGCGCACTGGCCGTCGGCAAGCGCGCCGACCTGATAGTGTTGGATGAGGACCACCCGAATCTGGACGGAATCGACGCCGCCGACGTATTGGGATGCTTCGTTTTCAGCGGAAATGATAATCTAGTCAGGGATGTCATGGTTGGCGGCCACTGGGTGGTGCGCAACCAGAAGCACGTGGCGCAACCGGCCATCACCGCGCGCTTCAAAAAGACGCTGGCCGAATTGCGCGAGCTACGAGCATGACTACCATCATTCAGTATGCAAGCCTTCATTCCACGCCCTGGAAAAACGGCGGCGGCAGCACCACGGAATTGTGCGTGATGCCGCCGGGCGCCGGCTTCGACGAATTCGAATGGCGCCTGTCCCTGGCGACCATCGCGCAGAGCGGGCCGTTTTCCGTCTTCCCCGGCATCGACCGTACCCTCACCTTGGTGGAGGGCGGCGGCGTGGTGCTGGACGTGGGCAACGAGCGGCGCGTGGCCTTGTCCGAGCGCGAGCCGGTGATCGCCTTCCCGGGCGAGAACGCGGTGAGCGCCACGGTGGAAGGCGCGCCGACCACCGATTTCAACGTCATGACGCGCCGCGCCCTCTGCAACCACCAGCTGGAACGCCGCACCATCCGCGACTTTTCCACACTCGAGCGGCGCAGCCCGACCACGGTGGTGTTCCTGGCCGAAGGCGAAAGCCTGAACCTGGCCAGCGCGAGCGAGCGCATTTCACTGGTGCGCTATGATGCGGCGGTGCTGGACAAGGATGATGAGTGGACTCTGGAGGCGGGCCACGCCACCGTGTTCATTGTCGATATTTTCCCCAACGAAGAATAAAAGAGTCAGACATGGCAGTAGAGTGGGACCTGTTGATCACCAATGTGCACCTGGCCACGATGGCAGGCGAGGGCTATGGCGAAATCCGCGACGCGGCAATCGCTGTCGATAACGGCCGCATTGCCTGGATCGGCCGCCGCGAAGATGCTGCAGCGGCGGGCAGCGCGGAGCTGGAGCACGATGGCGGCGGCTGCTGGCTGACGCCGGGCCTGATCGACTGCCACACCCACATCGTCCACGCCGGCAACCGCAGCGATGAATTCGAGGCGCGCCTGAATGGCGCTAGCTACGAAGATATCGCCCGCGCCGGCGGCGGCATTATGTCGACTGTGCGGGCTACCCGCGCCGCTTCCGACGAAGAACTGCTGCGCCAGTCGCTGCCGCGCATCGCCGCACTGCTGGCCGAAGGCGTCACGACGCTGGAAATCAAGTCCGGCTATGGCTTGTCGCTCGAAGCCGAGACCAAAATGCTGCGTGTTGCTCGCCGCGTGGCCGACGTCATGCCGGTCTCCGTCGCCACCACCTTCCTCGGCGCCCACGCATTGCCGCCTGAGTTCAAGGATCGCGCCGACGATTACGTTGACGCCGTCATCGCGATGTTGCCCGCACTGAAAGCCGCCGGCCTGGCCGATGCGGTGGATGCCTTCTGCGAGCGCATCGGTTTCTCCGCTGCCCAAACGGAACGAATTTTTGCCGCCGCCCGCGAGCATGGCTTGCCGGTCAAGCTGCACGCCGAGCAGCTGTCGGACCAGGGCGGCGCTGCTTTGGTGGCGCGCTTCGGCGGGCTGTCGGCCGACCACTTGGAGCACTTGTCCGCCGAGGGCATCGCCGCCATGGAGAAAGCCGGCACAGTGGCCGTGCTGCTGCCTGGCGCCTACTACTTCCTGCGCGATACCACGCCGCCGCCGGTCGCCGCACTGCGCGCAGCTGGCGTGCCGATGGCTGTCGCCACCGACAATAATCCCGGCACTTCGCCGATGACGTCCCTGCTGCTGGCGATGAATATGGTGTGTACGTTGTGGCGCCTGACTCCGCTGGAAGCGCTGGCCGGATGCACCATCAACGCCGCCCGCGCACTCGGCCTGGACGGCGAGGTTGGCACGCTGGAAGTGGGCAAGCGAGCCGACTTCGCGCTGTGGCAGATTGCCCGCCCGGCGGACCTGTCCTACGCCTTCGGTTTCAATCCTTGCGTCGCCGTGGTCAACCGCGGCGTCTGGCGCGACCCGATCGTCGGCATTCCTGCTCTGTCGGCAGGCGCCTGAGTTGCTGCGCCGCGCCGCCACCGTCCTTTTGGTCCTGGCGGCCGGCCTCGTGCAGGCCGCAGCGCCGGACGGCGTGCTGCGCATCGGCTCCAAGCGCTTCACCGAGTCTTACATCCTGGGCGAGGTACTGTCACAAATCGCCACCCCGCATGCCCGCGTGGAGCACAAGCAAGGCCTCGGCAACACCGCCATCGTACTGGCCGCGCTGAAGTCGGGCAGCATCGACGTCTATCCCGAATACACCGGCACCATCAGCCAGGAAATCCTCAAACACGCGCAGCCGGCCACGCTGGAAGAAATGCAGCGCGAGCTGGCTTCGCAAGGCCTGGGCATTGCGATTCCGCTAGGCTTCAACAACACCTACGCGCTCGCTGTGCGTGGAGACGCCGGTGGCCCGCGCAAGCTGGGCGAACTGGCTGCCCAGGGCGAGCTGCGTTACGGCTTGTCGCATGAATTCATCGGCCGCGCGGATGGCTGGCCGGGCCTCACGCAGCGCTACGGCATCCACGCCACGCCGCGCGGCCTTGACCACGGCATCGCCTACGAAGCTCTCGCGCAAAAGCAGGTCGACGTGATCGACATTTACTCCACCGACGCCAAAATCGGCCAGTACGGCTTGCGCGTGCTGGAAGACGACCAGGCCTACTTCCCCCGTTACGATGCCGTGCTGCTATACCGCCTCGACGCCGCACAACGCTTCCCCGCAGCATGGCAGGCCTTGCGCGGGCTGGAAGGCCGCATCAGCGCCGCCGACATGATTGCCATGAACGCCGCCGCCGAATTGCACGGCCAAGCCTTCGCCGCTATCGCCCGCGACTGGCTGACGCGCCATCCCGCCACCGCCACCCTCGTAGCCGCCGTGCCTCGCGCGGCTTCCTCCCCCGGCAGCCCCACGCTCTGGCAGCGTCTTTTTGCAGACGACTTCTGGCAGCTAAGCCGCCAACACATCCTCCTGGTCGCGCTCTCGGTGGCGATGGCGAGCGCCCTTGGCATCCCCCTCGGCATCATCGCCGCCTACCGCCCGAGATTACGTGAACCAGTGATGGCCGCCGCCGGCATCCTGCAAACCATTCCCTCGCTCGCGCTGCTCGCCATGCTGATCCCCTTGCTAGGTACGATCGGCACCATGCCGGCCTTGTGTGCGCTCTTCGTCTACGCGCTGCTGCCGATCATCCGCAACACCTGCACCGGCATCAGCGGCATCCCGCAGGGATTGAAACAGGCCGCGCAAGCGCTCGGCCTGCGTCCCATGCAACGTCTGAAAGAAATTGAATTGCCGCTGGCCGCTCCAGTCATCCTGGCAGGTGTGAAAACGGCAGCCGTGATGAGCGTCGGCACCGCCACGATTGCAGCCTTCATCGGCGCCGGCGGCTATGGCGAACGCATCACCACCGGCCTGGCCCTGAACGACAACACGCTGATGCTGGCCGGCGCACTGCCGGCAGCTGTCCTCGCCCTGCTCACGCAAGGCCTGTTCGAGTGGATGGAAAGGGGATTCAAAGCATCAGCAGCCGCTCGCGCACCCGCTCAGCCTCGCGCGTAAGGACTTCCTCAACCAGGGCGTCATGCGCCCGCTGCACGACCAGCGCCTGCAAATCCCGCATGCAACGGTTGAGCTGGACGCGCAAGTAGACCCGATAGATGGCTTTGAACATTTTCAGTCTCCAGCGGAGGGTGGGACTATCCATTCTGCGAATTTCCGTGAGGAATGTATTGCGCAAAATCAAATGTAAGCAAGGATCACAGTCAGGTAAAAATTTGTAAGTGACCCGGCAAGGCCAGGGGAGGGCGACTATATTGAAACCGTCGATTCATCTCCCCTCCCAACTGACACCTGGGTTTACCATCCCTCGCCCGACCACACACGAGCCGCGAGGGATTTTTTTTGCTCAAGCGGGAACTTCCCTATCTGCGCCAGGTCAAAGTGTTCACAGCCAAAAGGCGAACAATGGCAAGACACATCGGGAGCCTTCCATGGACGCGACTAAACAAGAATCTCAGGACGAGCGCTTGAGGAAACTGGAATTAAGAGTAGAAGCAATGGCAAAGGAACCAGAAAACTTGAGAGCAGAGTTTCGCGCGGCAATCCTCGAATCCGAAATGCGACTGAAGGAATACGTTGACCAACATTTCGATCGATTCACCGAATATGTTGATCAACGATTTTCCAGGCTTGAGTCGCGAGTAGACTTTCAGTTCAAGATTGTTATGAGTACTCTTGCAGCCGTTATCGCCGGACTCATTGGTATCGCTGTTCGGCTCTTTATGGTCTAGGCACTTGCCAGCGACAGCAGCGCCGGACCAGTCACGCGGCATACGCGCCAGTCTGGCAGTACGTCGGCGCCCATCTGTTCGTAGAATTTGATCGCATTGACGTTCCAGTCCAGCACCGACCACTCGAAGCGGCCGCACTGGCGCTCCACGGCAATCTTCGCCAGCGCCGCCAGCATCTGCTTGCCGTAGCCGCCGCCGCGGCGGTCCTGCTTCACATACAGGTCTTCCAGGTACAGGCCCTTCTTGCACAGGAAGGTGGAGAAGTTGTGGAAGAACAGCGCATACGAAACAACTTCGCCGGCAGCTTCGCCGACGATGCCTTCAACACCTGGCTTCACACCGAACAGCTCCTCACGCAGCATGGCTTCATCTGCCACCACCAGGTGTTCCAGTTTCTCGAATACAGCCAGTTCACGGATCATGGCCATGATGGCGGCCACGTCGTCCGGACAGGCAGGGCGGATAGTCAGGTTGCTCATACTGCTTTCTTCAAAGGTTTAAGGTCAACAGGGGTACGGCTGGCCGGCATCGACGGCGCCTTGAGCGCCCAGGCCACGCTGGCGATACTCACCACCATGCCCACGATTTCCATCCAGCCCGGCCGATAATTTTCAAGGCGAATACTGAGCAGCACGGAGATCACCGGCGTCACCACGCCGATATACACCGCCTTTTGCGTACCGATACGGTCGATCAGCGTGAAATAGCAGGCAAACGCAATCAGCGAACCCGCCAGCGACAGATAGAGCAGACCGCCCCAATAGGAAGCGGTGGTCGGCATCACGAAGGAATCGCCGCGCGCCAGCGCGCACAGCGCCACCAGCACAGTGCCCCACAACATGCCCCAGGCCATGGTGAGCAGCACGTTAGATTCATGCTGGCGCACCTTGACCACCAGGGTATTGCCCACCGAGCTGGCGATGGTCGCACCCAGCGCCAGGCCCAGGCCAAGGATGAAATGCCCTTGGCCGCCCGCCATCACATCACGCAGCGAGTCAGCAATCGAGTGATAGAACAGCAGCACAACGCCGCCCACCGCCACGCAACCGCCGGCCCAGGTACGCCAGGTGATCGGCGTGCCGAAAGCGATCCGGTTCAAAATCGGGTTCCAGAACACCATCAGTGCAAACAGCACGGCCACCAGGGCCGAAACCACATACTGCTCCGCGTTATAGGTGCCGATATAACTCAGGCCAAAAGTGCAGCATCCCTGCAGGATAGTCCAGCGCTGCGCCTTCCACGATAGCTTGAGCTTATCCCCACGCAGCAGGCACCAGGCAAACAGCACGGCGGAAGCCAGCGCAAAGCGGTAGACGATGGAAACGGCCGGCGCAATTTCACCCAGTTGCAGGGTGATGGCGAAGAAGGTGGAACCCCAGATAAGGCAGGCGGCAATGAAGAGAATCGAAGAAGGCATCCCGCCAGTATAAGTGTTTCTGCAACATGGCGCAGAGCGACAAAGCGTGACAATTCACGCTGTAAAAATCGGTATGATTCAACTAGTTAAAGTCAGGAGGCAGGCATGAACATGGAAACGCGCATTTGGGTCGCGTCGGTGCTCGGCTACGTAGCCGCGACCGTGGTGATCTTGCTGGCCGGGGAAGCATTGGCCCCCGACCCGCTCAACGTTTTGTTGTTCTAGTAGGCCAGGTTCAGGCGGCGATACAGCACGCCCAGCACGAACAAAGGCCCGATCAGCAGGAAGCGCAGGTCGTCGAAGAAGGACGGCTTTTTGCCCTCGATCTTGTGGCCGATGAACTGGCCAATCCAGGCCAGCACAAAAATCACCACACTAAGCGGCAGCACCGCCGCCGGCGGCAGGGCAGCCAGCACGGCCAGGAAGAAGGCCGCCATCACCATCATCCCCAGCGCGAAATTGCGCGACAGTTTGAAATAATAGATCAACGACGCGATCACGCCGGCGATCGCCAGCAGCGGGTGGATGGCCCAGATCAGGCCCAGGAGGCTGAAAACGATCAGCGGCACGCACACGCAATGGATCGCTTCATTGGTAGGGTTCAGGTGACTCTCACTGTACTTCAACAGCAGGGAAACGATGGCACGCTGCTCTGACATGGTTGCGGTCTCCGTTGTGATGTTTTGTTTAGCACTACCGTTCGATTCTACACCTGAACTACCGCTAAAATGCACGAATGGAATTGAAACGATGCTTTGACCCCGTGGTCGATCAAAACACCCGCCTGCTGGTGCTGGGCAGCCTGCCGGGCGACAAATCGCTGGCGGTGCAGGAGTATTACGGCAACCGCCAGAACAAGTTCTGGCTCCTGATGTCAGAAGTGATTGGCGTGGAGCTCGTGCCACTTGATTATTCTTCCAGGCTGAAGGCGTTGCTGGAGCACGGAGTAGGACTTTGGGATGTGGTGGCTGAAGCTCATCGCCCCGGAAGCCTGGATAGCAGGATCAGGTCGCGCAATGACAATGACTTGTGCGCTTTGCTTGCGCGCCATCCCAACATCAAGGCAATCGCCTTTAATGGCGGAACCGCAGCGAAGTTAGGGATCAAGGTGCTCGGAGCGTATGTCGCCGACTACCAGATCGAGGAACTGCCTTCGAGCAGCCCAGCATATACATTGGGCTATGCGGAAAAGGCAGTGCGGTGGCGGGCTTTGCGCGTTTTCTTGCCGGCGACATGGCGGCCCGTTGCGTTGCATCGGAGCGATATGTGAATGAGGCTAGAAGTCGGCGCCGAAGTGACCGCGTACAATCGGCCAAATGCAGTCCCAGAGCCGAGCTCCGGGGCCCTTCGTCTTGCAGTGTGAAAATGCGGTACTTGCGTAATGGGAGGGGCGGTTTTGACAAGAGGCTGGAAAAATTTTGTTCTCTTAATTGGGTTGGGCTGCCTAATAGGGGCTGTTCACGGCGCTGACTCGTTGTGTGCAGCTAAAGAAAAGATCTACTTCAGTTGCAAGGTTCAACGCAGCGAAAAGATCATTTCGGTCTGTGGTAATGACCAATATGTGCAATACCGGTTTGGTAAGCCAGGCCATATGGAACTTGAATATCCGCAGTCGCGCGAAGACTCGCGCGCTCAATTCAAGGCCGGGCAAGACATTCGCAATTCCGCCGGTACCAGCGAATACTACGTTCGATTCCGGTCGGGAAATTTTGATTACCGTATCTATAGCTTTGATTTCCCCCTTAGCCAAGGGAGAAGCGTGGACATGGCTAATGAAGCTGGGGTGGAGGTAAGCAGCAACGGCAAGCAAAAGGTTAACGTCTTGTGCGGTGCAAAGCCAAACATGCATCTGCAAGAGCTGGGCTTGGACATCTACTGATGAGCTGGCTCGTTGTCGCTGGAGTATGAAATTTCGAGATGGGGCGACGGCAGCGTACGGTCGACTCTAGGACTTAGCTCGCCTTGAGGTGCTGCCCGCCTGTGGCATCGAGCTGCTCGTGCGTTCAGCTCCGATTGTTCATCGCGCGACTTTATAAAACTGCACATCACTGGCGCGGCTTTCGGTCACGGTGAAACCGGTGCATCCTTTGGGCGCCGCGCAGGTAAATTTGACTAGCCCGAATGGCCATGGGCCGACAAAGCTATCCTGTTCGAATGGGGCGAGTTCCACGTCGCCGCGCGAATAACTGAGGACCGCCTTACCGTCCTTTACGCTGACTGCGTAAAGCACATGCAGCTCGTCGCTGTAATACTCTCCTTCGAGGGCCTTCATGTTTGCGTCCTGCAGTGGCGCGATACGCTTGCCGTGCGTTGAACGCGTGTTACGCGACCATGTGCCGCCTTCGATGATTCCATCTGCATTTGGCGGATCGAAGCGGAAGCTGGCGTTGACCAATTTGGCGAAGTACTCGCGTTCACCCATGGGATAGAACAGCATCTTGTCATCGCCCGCGGTCCAGCCGACCAGGCGCCCTTGTTCTTTCGTGAAGGTGACGGCCGAACCGTTATCCAGTTTGAATGTGCCGGTCAGGAGATCAAGCTGTTTGGCATCGCTGCCGACTTCAGCGCTTCCGGAATAGTAGGGCACGGGTTTCTGCAATGGTTCCAGCTGGCCATTGAGGTAGATGTCCGCAATACGGAACCCCAAGCGCGGGGCTTGCACGTCCGCGCCATTGCCGATGACGATGATCGTCAGGTTCTGGTCTGGGAAACGCCCCAGATAGCTCCTGAAGCCCGCATCCGACCCACTATGATCGATCTTGCGCAGTCCGCGGTAGCGGCTTATGCCAAGGCCGGCGCCATATTCGATCGCGCTTCCGTCATTGAGCGTTCCTGCGGTCTGCATCTGGGCGAGAACCTGCTTGCCGCCGACGCGGGCATCGTCGAAATTCCTGGCCCACAGGACAAGGTCGTCGAGCGTCGTGGCCAGGCTGGTCGCGCCAACGGTCGAATAGGACAGGGCGACGCCCTCGTAGGCGCCGCCCGCCGCGGGCTGGTAAGACTGGGCGCGCCCGGTGACCAATTGGCTGTAGTTCTCGCGGAAGGACGTGTGCTTCATGCCGAGCGGTTCGAAAATGCGTTCCTTCGAAAATTGGGCCAGTGACTTTCCGGATACCTTTTGAACGATGGCGCCCAGGAGCGTGTAGCCGGTATTGCAGTAGGAGTGGTCGCTGCCTGGCGTGAAGTTCAGGGCCCGCTGGCGGCGGACCAGGCGCATGACGTCATCGTCAGTGATGACATCCTCCATGCGCCATCCAGCCATGGACAGCAAATTCCACTGGTCGCGCAGCCCGCTTGTATGGGCAAGCAAGTGGCGGATGCGGATGGTCTGGCCGAAGTCCGGCAGGTCCGGCATGTATTGGCGCACATCGTCATCCAAAGAAAGCTTGCCTTCTTGCGCAAGCAAGAGGATCGCGAATGCCGTGAACTGTTTTGAGAGCGAGGCGACATGGAAGCTTGTGGACGGCGTGATCGCGCGTCCTTGTTCGATGTCGGCCATACCGAAGCTGCGGCGATAGACAACCTTGCCGTCCTTGATTACCTCCACCGCAGCGCCAGGTGTATCCGGCCGGTTCCATTGGGCGAACAGTGCATCGACCTGCGCCTGTTGGCTTGGGGCGGCCCAAGCGGAAGCCGAGGCAAGTATCAGGGCGGAGACCAGCGCGAGGTGAGGTGCAGGCATGTGTTGTCATCTTTCTAAGGGTCGATCGGAAGTCGAATATTAATATACTAATGATATAAAAATGGAAATTTTCGTGGCATGATGGTTTCCCAGCCAATCCTCAGGAAGATGAACATGTCCCGAAACCTGCTTACCCGTTGCAGCATCGTTGGCATTGCTTGGTTGCTTCCGCTGGCAGTTTGGGCCGCACCAGTCGAACAGGGCAAATTCATCCTGCACAAATTTGCCCAGCCGATTGGACTGGAGAACTGGGAAATCACTCGGCGGCCGGCCGGCTTCCAGCTGAACTCCAAGTTTGAGTTCAAGGACCGCGGATCACCGGTGCCGCTAACCATGCAGTTCGCCTACGATAAGTCAGGCGCACCGCAGTCATTCAGCATCAAGGGGAAGAATTCCCGTCTGTCGGAGATCAACCAGTCGGTGGTCGTTGGCGACAAGGCCATCCGCATGCAGGTGGATGGTGCGGACAAATCGATTGAGAAGCCTAAGGCATTCTTCCCGATTGCCGGGTATGCGCCGACCGCGCAGCAGCTGATGCTCATGAGGTATTGGCTGAAGCACGGAATGCCGGCGTCGCTGCGCACTTTGCCGTCGGGGACTGTGCAGATTTCCAAACGCGGTCAGGACCGCTTCACGCTGGATGGCAAGCCGGTCGTGCTGGATCGCTACCTGGTGAATGGATTGATATGGGGACGAGAGACCATCTGGCTGGACCAGGCACATAACCTGGTCGCCTTGGTTTCCATCGACGCCGAATTCGATCACTTCGAATCGATCCGCGATGGCTATCAGTCGCTGCTTCCTTCGTTCCTGACCAAGGCGGGTGAGGACGAGATGGCCAGCATGAAGGAGTTTGCCGGCAAGGCCTACAGCGACCCGTCCAAAACGCTGGCGCTGGTCGGTGGCACCCTGATCGATGCTACCGGCAAGCCCGCCATTCCAGACGCGGTGGTGGTCATCGCCAACCATCGCATCGTCGCGGCCGGACCGCGCGCGCAAGTCGTCATTCCCGAGGGCGCCACCCGTGTCGACACTTCGGGAAAAACCATCATGCCGGGCCTGTGGGATATGCACGCCCACTTCGAACAGGTTGAATGGGGGCCGATTTACCTGGCTGCCGGCGTGACCACGGTGCGCGACTGTGGCAACGAATTCGAATTCATCACCGCGGTGCGCGACGGCTTGGCGCGCGGGCAGGGCATTGGACCGCAGTTGCTTCCAGCCGGCCTGGTGGACGGCACCAGCGAGCGCGCGCTCGGCGTGCAACGCGTGGACAGCGACGCGGATGCGCAAAAATGGGTGAAGACTTATCACGACGCTGGATTCAAGCAAATGAAAGTCTACAGCTCGATGACCCGCGACAATGTCGCATCAGTCGCCCGTTATGCCCACCAGTTGGGCATGAGCGTCACCGGCCATATTCCAAGCACCATGGGCCTGGTGGAGGGAGTGGAGGCAGGCATGGACCAGGTGAACCACATCGTCTATCTCTACGACGCGATGCAAGCCGCAGACAAGAGCCCTATGTCCAAAGGCATGCGGAAGATGAAGCTGGAAGACCTGAAGTCGTTCTCCGTCACCAGCGTCGAAGCACAAAAGCTGATCGAATTTATGAAAGCCCGCCATATCGTCGTTGATCCAACCTTGGCGCTTTGGGAAGTCGTCACGCGAAACCGGCCATCCACACCGATCGCCAGTTTCGAGCCGGGCGTCAGCAAACTACCGCAGGAGCTGGCCGTGTCACTCGGCACGCCATCTGAAGAAAACGCCGAGGAAAAAGAAAAACTGGAGCTGGCATTCAAGCGCATGATGGAAATCGTTGGAGCCCTGCACAAGGCTGGAATAGATATTGTCGCCGGCACCGACCAGGCGGTTCCTGGCCACTCAATCTATCGTGAACTGGAACTGTATGTGCAGGCCGGCTTCACTCCGCTGGAGGCGTTGCAGTCAGCCACCCTGGTTCCCGCACGTGTGATGGGGATGGACAAAGAGGCTGGCACCATCGAGGCAGGCAAACGTGCCGACATCATCATCCTGAATGCTAATCCGTTGGACGGCATCCGCAACATCCGCAGCGTGGAAAAGGTCATCGCCAACGGCGCGCTGTATGATGCGGCCCCGCTTTGGAAGAGCGTAGGATTCAAACCATGATGAAACAACTCCACGAACTGATTAACCTGCACGAACCGGCCTGGCCGCTCGTCCAACAATGGCTCGCCGAAGCCGCAAACCACGTAGAAGTGCTGCCGCCGATTGACGACGCCACCCGCGAACGCGCTTTGCTCGACACCCAGGTCACGACTCGCTCGCCGATGGGAGCCGTGATCTATGAAAGTGGCGGCATCCTCGTGGACCATGGATGGCTCCGTATTTTGGGCTCAGGCCATCCCCGCCTGCCTCGATCGCTGCCAGAATGGAATATGACGCGCTCCATATCTGAGGCAGGCCAGATGCCGCCATTTCTCCTGATCGCAGACGACGCGATTGGCGGCTTCTTTGCCATTGACGGCGGTGGCCTTGGGCTGGACTCTGGCCAAGTGTGCTATTTCGCACCCGACACGCTCGAGTGGGAATCCTTGGATGTAGGCTATTCGGAATTCCTGGAGTGGTGCTTTACCCGCGACTTGGAGCAATTCTATGAGAACGTTCGATGGCTTGGTTGGCAAGAAGAGGTGCGCGAAGTTCGCGGCGACCAGGCGATCAGTGTTTATCCCTACCTCTCTGCCGAAGGACCATCTATCGGCGAACGGTCACGGCGTCCAATCAGTGTCGCCGAAATCTACGCACTCTATGTGGGAGAACTGCGGTAATGGTGGCACTCGACCTGTGAGATCTATCGAAAATTGGAGCGCCTCGGAGATTGCTGATGGCGTCAAAGGGCGTCGGGATACGGATGAATTAATTCCGGTAAGTCTCAAAGCTGCGCTGCGCGTCGCTCGTAACATTCATCACTCCTGGTACCGGTGCCAAGCTATCAGTGCGGTTGCTGAGTTTGAATCGAGGTTGGACGTACGTAATGCCTTGCTCGACGAATCGCTGTCCGCAGCTTACGAACTATCTGAGCCGAACCGAGTTGTGACTGTCGCCATATGGCCTTTGGCACATCTTATTCATTCCGATCCTGCGAAGGCATCAGGAGTTGTTCTGCGCCTGCTCGAAATCATCTCTCAAGAACCTCACGGATTGCGAAGGCTGGACGGACTTGCCTGCATATTGCGTAGGGTAAGCAGCAAATCAGACTTGCGCGAACAAGTGCTACCACCATTTCTTGCAGCAGCCTCCACCAGCGCAGGGTGGCGTACCGAAAGAATTGTTGCATTATGCACTGAGTCGCTCGCAGATTTCGATCCTGAATCGGCAGTTTCCCTCCTTAACTCGCGGTCCCCAAATCGCTTTAGTCGAAACGCGTTGTTCAAATTGACCCAGAGGCAGGGCGCTGGCCGCTAAGAACGGGTCTCGACCGGCGCAGGCAACCATTCATCCATCCTGTGGCGCAGTTCGTCGGCTGGTGCTCGCCGGGGTGGGCAAGGCATTCTAGAGTCCTGGAATGGCTACTCCACTCAATTTCCAGTCCGGCGAGTTCTATGGCGATGTCGACCAGGGCAGACGCGGGAGCGTATTCGATATCCGTCGGCTGCGCGCCACGCGGTCTGAGGATGAAGTTGAGACACATCGCCATGACGATGCCCACTTCGTTCTAGTTCTCTCTGGCGTATATATCTCAAGCGCCCTGCACGCGCCGCTGCGTGCGCCTTCGCCAGCGCTCGTCTTCAATCCCGCCGGGACCATTCACCGCGACCGCTTTGTTGATGGCAAGGGGAGCTTCATGACAGTTTCGCTTGATCCGAGCTTGCTTTCGGGGGCGGAGGAACTGCTTGCGGCCCAGGAATGCGCTGCAATGTTGAGCAACTCGGCAAGCGTGGCGGCTGCGTTCAGGATCGCGCGCGAGATCGGTCGCGGTGGTGACGGCGCATTGCTGGAAGCCGGCGCCTGGGAAATGCTCGCCGGTTTGCACCAGTCAGCCCCTAAACCACGGCCTATGCTGCCCGCCTGGGCCTATCAAGCCTATGAGGCGGTGATGGACATGGCTACCGACACGCATCTGCGCATTGCCGACGTAGCGGCAGCATTGGACGTGCACCCCGTGCACTTGGCCCGCGTCTTCCGCCAAGCCTGGGGATGGTCGCCGGGCGACCTTCTGCGCTGGCGCCGTGTTGAACAGGCCGGCGGCCTCCTGCGCCGCGAACAACTGAGCATGGCCGAAGTGGCGTTGACCGTGGGCTTTGCCGATCAAAGTCATATGAACCGCGCTTTCCAGGCCCAATACGGCATGACCCCAAGTAGCTACCGGCGCCAAATGTTTCAAACGTCCAAGACGAGAACAATTTTGCAGGACTAGACTGACCTTTCCCAATTTCGGAGATCAACATGTTGCGATGCATACCTTTTCTTTTGGCCTTCTGCAGCGCGGTCCACGCAGGAGAGCTGGATGCCGTCACCACCGCTATCGAAGCTGGTGAATTCAAGCAGATCACCAGTGTCGTAGTGGCCCAGCATGGAAAGCCAGTCTATGAGCACTACTTCGACAAGGCCGGTCCAGAAGGCCTGCGCAATACACGTTCGGTGACGAAAACGGTAGCGGGCATGCTGGTTGGCCTGGCTGTAGACCGCAAGCTCCTGCGTACCGATACACCCGTGCTGCCGTACTTCAAGGAGCTGCGCCCGGTGGCTTACGCCGACCCGCGCAAGGACCAAATCACGGTCGAGGATTTCCTCACCATGAGCTCCGTGCTCGAATGCGACGACGACAACCAGAATTCGCGTGGCAATGAAGAACGCATGTATCTGATTGAGGATTGGAGCCGCTTTGCAGCCGACTTGCCGATCCGGGGCTTTCCCGAATGGCAGCCGCGCCCGGAGCAATCGCCCTATGGCCGGGCCTGGAGTTACTGCACCGCGGGAGTGACGCTGCTCGGACCACTGCTGGAAAAAGTGAGCGGCCAAAGCGTGCAGGACTTCGCCGCTGCCAATCTCTTTAAGCCGCTGGGCATCGATAAGGTGAAGTGGCAGTTCCAGCCTAAGGGAACTGCCATGACGGGCGGCGGGCTGCAATTGCGCAGTATGGACTTGATGAAGCTTGGCCAGCTCTATCTGGACGGCGGACGCTGGGATGGCAAGCAGGTGATTCCGGCGGATTGGGTCAAACGTTCTATTGCGCCCCATGCCAATGCGCGGGAGGGGATCGACTATGGCTACCTGTGGTGGTTGCAGCAGTTCAAAGCCAATGGCCGTACCGTGCAGTCCTACGGAATGGCGGGATCGGGCGGCAACAAGGTCTTCGTGCTGCCCGAGTTGGACGCTGTGGTCGTGATCACCACAAACAACTTCCAGGTTCGCGACGCTCACCCGCTGAGTGAGAAGCTGCTGACAAACCTGATCATGCCCGCACTTATGCGGTAGCCGGTTTCACGTAGCCGTTGAATACGGGACGCACCTGCGAGCTGTTCATCACGCTGGCAGGCGTCACCGTTTCGCGCTTCCAGGGGATGCTGCCGAAATACCAGACGCGCCAGAAGCCTAGTTTGGTGTCGGGGTTACGTGCCAGCACGGCGCTGAAGGTTTCGACCTCTCCGACCTGGATCCCGGTCGCCTCCCTCACGACTTCGTGGACGAAGCGGGAGCAGAACTGGCGGCTCGAGTGCAGGTCAAATCCGGTGTCGTAGAAGATGCCCAGGCGTTTTTGGGCGGCGTGCGCCATGGCTTGCTGCTGGGCGGTGGTCAGCGGTGCGTTGAGACGGCTGATCTCTACGCGGCCATTCTCGGACCGATCAAGAAATTTCGACAGTCCCCCGCGCTTCGAGAGCGGGAAAGTACTTTCGGCGATCACCGGTTCGTCGCCGCCTGTCGCGACGATGATGCCCACGTGGTTGGTCCAGCTCTGCGTAGTTTCGGAAACCTTGCGGAAGGGTAGGGCCGTCACCCGTATGAATACGAGGTCCCCGACCTGAAGCTGGCTGGCCAGGGCAGCCTTGGATATCTCCGGCAGGGACTCCTCAGCAAATGCGCTCTGCGCGAGCAGGGCGCTAAAAAGCGTGAATAGGGCCGGTAACAGGCGCAATCTGAACCACATGGTCTTTTCCTTTGGTGGGGGTGTCTGCATTTCAGATTGACCAGGGCGTGCTGACAGGTGAAGCAATATGGCGGAGAGGTCTGAATTTATATTCGGAAAGTATTGGCATGCGATACCCGATTTGCCGTGCTATGGCATCATGCTGGCTTACGGAGGAATTCATGCAAGAGTATGTCCGCATCAAGAATGTGCAATTGCTTTCAGACGATTGGTACGTCCTCAAGAAAACCACGTTTGATTTGAAGCGCCGCGATGGCCGCTGGCAAACGATGTCGCGCGAAACCTATGACCGAGGCAACGGCGCCGTGGCCCTGCTGTACAACCGCGCGCAGCGCACGGTGCTGCTGACGCGCCAGTTCCGTTTTCCCGCCTACGTCAACAAGCACGATGGCTACCTGATCGAGGCGCCTGCCGGCATGCTGGACGAGGCCCATCCCGAAGAGCGCATGCACGCCGAGCTGGAAGAGGAGACGGGGCACAAGGTGGCCGAGCTGCACCAGGTGTTCGACGTCTTTATGAGCCCAGGCTCGGTGACCGAGCGCCTGCATTTCTTCGTCGGCGAGTACGACTCGGAGTCGCAGGTAGGGAGCGGTGGCGGGTTGGAGCATGAGGGCGAAGACATCGAGGTGATCGAGCTCGATGCGGACAATGCGATGGCCATGGTGGAGAGCGGCGAGATCATGGATGGCAAGACCATCATGCTGCTGCAATACCTGCACCTTCACCTGCTGCCTCCGCGCAGCATGATGATCCTGGTCGCGGGACCTTACCGCTCCGGTACCGGCGACGATCCGGCGCGCATGGTCGCCAATGTGGCGGCGATGGAGGCCTTTGTGCTGCCTTTGTATGAACGCGGGCATACCCCGGTGCTGGGCGAGTGGCTTGCATTGCCCGTGCTGCACGCCGCCGGTTCGAAAGCCGTGGGCGACGCCGTGTACGAGGAGATTTTCCACCCGCATTGCGAGCGGCTTCTGGGACATTGCGATGCGGTGCTGCGGGTGGGTGGTCCGTCCGCTGGGGCAGACGCCATGGTGGCGGCGGCCCGCAAGCGCGGCCTGCTGGTCTATCGCGACCTCTCCGAGATTCCTGCAGCATGAGCGGCCCGATCTTGCCTCCTATCGCCGCCTGGCTGGCGGCGCGTTCGATTGCGCGCGACTTGCCGGCGCCGGTCATGGACTGCGGCGGTTACCGCGTGGACGTCAATTCTGCGGCCGAAATGCAGCGCTGGGTTTATCCCACGGTGACCGAAGAACTGGCTGCGCTGGCGCGTAGCATCAGCCGTCCTGCCTACTTCGTGAAGGCTTGCGTGGAGCCCGAGGAGCTGCGCGCCGCCTTGCCGGCGGGATGGCAGATTCACGATCCCGGTTACTTTATGGGCGGCCCCGATCAGCAGAAGGCGAGGCCCGCCTGCCCGCCGTCATACACGGTCGACACCATACGTCTTGGCGCAGTCACCGAGGTGCGGATCTTGTCCGCATCGGGCGAGCTGGCTGCCAGCGGCTACGCGGCGGAAACGGAACAGATTTTCATCTACGACCGCATCGTCACCGCTCCCGAGCACCAGCGGCGCGGGCTTGGCCGGCTGGTCATGGCGACGCTGCGCGAGGCCAAGCAGGTCGCCTCCACGCCGGAACGCCTGATCGCTACGGAAGAGGGGCGTGCGCTCTACGAATCCTTGGGATGGTGCACGCTCTCGCCTTTTTCGACGGGATCGTTCGCCGGATGAAGATCGGAATGCTGACCTGGGGGAGTCACGGAGACATCCGCCCCTTCCTCGCCCTTGCCGATGGGCTGCAAAGCGCTGGCCATGAGGTTCACCTGGTCGTTTTCAGCCTGGAGGCGGGCACCTACGACAATGTGCAATCGGCGGCAGGCGCAAAGATCACTGTCCTCACGCCATACACCTTCAGCGCCGAGCAGGCGAGGGCCGTGGGGCAGACCGCCTACAAGATCCGCGATCCGATGAAGCAGATGGCGGCAATCCTGCGCCTGGCTTTCGAGCCGGTCGAAGACGCGATGTTCGAGGCGGCGCAGCGACTGTGCGCCGAGTCGGACCTGCTGGTCGGCCATTACTTTGTGCACCCGCTACAGGTGGCGGCGGAATATGCTGGCAAGCCCTATGCAAGCGTGCTGTTGTCGCATGCGGGGGTGCCGAGCGATTACGTCAATCCTACCGGGCTGTCGGTGTTCGGCAAGACTGGCAACAGGCTCCTTTGGTGGCTGACGCGCACCTTGCTGAACCGCACCTTGCGGCATTACCCCGACCGGCTGCGCCGCCAGCTCGGCATGCCGCCCATGCGCGATATCGTCTCCGAGGTATGGGTGTCGCCTTACCTTGCGCTGGTGGCGGTCAGTCCGCAGATCTGCGCGCGCCAGCCCGATTGGCCGGAAACGATCCAGGTCTGCGGGTTCCTGGATCGGCCAAACTGCAAATTGGAGGGCGTGCTGCCGCCTGCGTTGTCGGACTTCCTGGCGGCAGGCGAGGCGCCGGTCTATATGACGTTCGGCAGCTGGATGCCGAAGGATGTGGAGGGCCAGACGGCCGCGCTGCGCCTGCTGGTCGATACCGCGCGCAAGGCGGACTGCCGCGTGATCATTCAGTGCTCCGATTGGGAGGCTTGCGGTTTCAGCCCGGATGATCGGATCTTGTTCGTATCGGCGGCGCCGCATCACCTGATTTTCCCGCATTGCCTGGCGATCCTGCATCACGGCGGCGCGGGGACGACGCAATCGGCCACGCTGGCAGGCAAGCCTTCCATCGTGGTCGCCAACTTGAGCGAGCAGGAACATTGGGGGCGCGAGCTGCAGCGGCTCGGTATCGCCGGCAAGCCGGCCAAGCGGCGCAACGCCACGGCGGCCAGCCTGGCGGCGCAAATCCGCCGCGTACGCGAAAAGCCGGCCATGATTGACCGGGCGCGCAGCATTGGGGAATCCATGCGGCGGGAAGATGGTGTCGCCGAGGCGGTGCGGCAGATCGGGCTGCGAAGCGCCCAGACATGAAAAAGGCCAGCGAAAGCTGGCCCCTGTAGCGATTAGCAGCGCTTTGCAGCGATTAACGGTAGAAGGCGTCTACCTTGCCTTTCAGCTTGATCAGCATCGGCGTGCCGCGGCGGTCTTTGGCCGTCGCGTGCTGGACCTTGATCCAGCCTTCGCTGATGCAGTATTCCTCAACGTCAAAGCGCTCTTTGTCGTTGAATTTAATGCCAATGTCGTGCTCGAACACGGCAGCCACGTGGTGTGGGCTGCGCGGATCGATCGACAGATGGTCCGGGAGTTCTGGGCGGGTAGTATCGTTCATGGGGCGAGATTATACCGGAACCTGCGAGGGCCCTGACGTGGCGTATGGTGTTGTTCAATTAACAATAATGGAGATGGGTATGGCGAGCAGGAGGCAGGTATTGGGTTTTGCGGCGGCGGCGATGGCGGCTGCGGTGGCGCGAGCGGGGGAGTCGGCGGCGAGTGCACCGGCAGTGATCGGAGCATCGGCGGCGGCGCCGCTGGCGATCGGCGAGACCTTCACCATGGAATCGAAGATCATGGGCGAGACGCGCCGCATCAACGTCTACACTGCGCGCGCTTGGGATGTGAAGCCGGACGCGCCGTTGCCTGTGCTGTTCATGCTGGACGGCGGGGTTGCGGAAGACTTCGTGCATACCGCCGGCCTGCTGCAAATCTCGGTGGCCAGCCTGACTATGCGCTCCTTCATGCTGGTGGGGATCGAAAACACCCAGCGCCGCCGCGACATGACGCCGCCGACTGAAAATCCGGAAGACAAGAAGATCGCGCCCATCGTCGGCGAGTCGGCCACCTTCCGCCGCTTTATCCGCGAAGAACTGATGCCGCTGGTGAAAGCACGTTACAACACCACCGGCGAGACAGCCCTGATCGGCGAATCGCTGGCGGGTTTGTTCGTGCTGGAGACCTTCCTGCAAGCGCCCGAAATGTTCGACACCTTCATCTCCATCGACCCTTCAGTGTGGTGGAACAACCGCCAACTCCTCAAGACAGCAGGCGACACGTTGCGCACCCGCAAGCGCCTGGAAAAGACGCTGTTCATCGCCACCAGCGGCGAGAAGGGCCAGCCGGAGTTGGCGAAGCAGCTGGAAGGCGCTTTATCAAGCGTCAAGGTCGAAGGCCTGCGCTGGCAGATGGTGCCGATGCTCGATGAGTCGCATATGACGATCGGCCACCCCGCCGCCATGCGCGCCTTCCGTACGGTGTTCAAGCCAGCGGTGTGAACTGCGCCTGAAGGAAGCTGGCGATTTTCTGTTGCGTCGCCGGCAGGTAGGGAATATTCAGGTGGTCGGAATCAGGAATGATTTCGTCGTGGTGCAGGCAAGTCAGTTTGCTCACCAGTTCATTGGTGTGCGAATGCGGCACGATATCGTCGCTGGCGGCGCGCAGCACATAGGTCGGCGACGACAGCTGCGTGGCGTGTTTGACCGACTCAAAGCGGTGCTGTAGCAGCATGGCCACCGGCAGCGCAGGGAATTTGCGCTGCGCCAGCGCCAGGATGGAGTCGTAAGGAGTGATCAGCACCGTGGCCATCACCCGGCGCAGCATGGCCGCCTGCACCGCCACGCCGGAACCCAGGCTGCGGCCCACCACGGCGATGCGGGTTGGGTCGACCTTCTGGTGCTTGCATAGCCAATCGAGCTGCATGCAGGCGTCGGCCACCATCATTTCCTCGCCCGGCTCGCCGTGCGAATCCCCGTAGCCGCGGTAATTCAGGGTCAGCACCGTCATGCCGGGGAACAGGTTGCCGGCATCGCGCACCAGCCAGGACACTTCTTCCGAGCGCCCGCCGAAATACACCACCGCAGGACGCACGCCCGGCTCGCGGGGCGTCATCAGCCAACCCGCCAGCCTTGTGCCGTCGGCGCCGCGCAGCACGATGGCGCGCGTGCGGTGGCCGCTGCTGCGCGGGTTCTCCACCTCGCGCTTGACGTTTGGGTTGAACAGCAGCTTGCGCTGGCCGGCCATGAGGAGGGCCGTCATCCCAGCCCAGGCCAATCCCATGACGCCGGCCGCGGCGGCCATTTTGCGTGAATTGCTCATGAGGTTTAGTATGCTCCTAATGCTGAGCAAACAGCGTTAAGCAACGCACCAATGTCAGATTGCGGCAACACAGTTCAAAGGAAAACCATGCCAACCATAGATCCGCGCGTCGACGAGTACATCGCCAAATCGGCAGAATTCGCCCGGCCCATCCTGACGCACCTGCGTGAAGTGATCCACGCGGCTTGTCCGGAAGTAAAGGAAACCATCAAGTGGAGCATGCCCAACTTTGACTACCACGGCATCATATGCAATTTCGCCGCCTTCAAGCAGCATTGCGCCTTCGGCTTCTGGAAAGCGGAATTGCTGCTGGCCGATGAGGATGACAAGGGCAAGGAAGCGATGGGCCAGTTCGGCCGCATTACATCGGTGAAGGAATTGCCTTCAAAGAAAGTGCTGACGGCTTATGTGAAAAAGGCGATGAAGCTGAACGAGGCCGGGGTAAAGGTGGCGAAGCCCAAGGCGGCGCCGCGCGAACTGGTGGTGCCTGACTATTTCATCGCGGCGCTGGAAGAGAATCCGGCCGCGTATGAGGTGTTCAATAAATTCTCCACCAGCGCCAAGCGCGAATACTGCGACTGGCTGACCGAGGCCAAGACCGAGGCCACGCGCGACAAGCGCATGGCCCAGGCGGTCGAGTGGATTGCCGAGGGCAAGAAGCGGAACTGGAAGTACGAGAACTGCTGAACCTTCCGCTTAAGGCATCACCATCAGCTGCAGGCCGGAGGCGGTGCCCGGTGCGTGGTAGACGCGCTGGGTGGCCTTCACAAAGTCTTCCGGCTTGGCCTGCGGGATGTTGGTGAAGGTCTGCGGGTTCAGGTCAACGAGCGGGAACCAGCTGCTCTGTACCTGCACCATGATGCGGTGGCCGCGGCGGAAGGTATGCTGCACGTCGCCCAGCTGGTAGCTTAAGGGCTCCACTTTTCCAGGTACGAAAGGCTCCGGCTTCTCGAAGCTGTTGCGGAACTTGCCGCGCAGCGGATTACCGCGCACCAGCTGCTGGTAGCCGCCCATTTTCACGGTCGGCACGTCCGCGTCCTTGTGTTCCTCCTTATCCTGCGGGAAGTCGGCCGGGTAGACGTCGATCAGCTTGACCACGAAGTCGCTGTCGGTGCCGCTGGTGGAGACGAACAGCTTGGGCGTCACCGGGCCGGCAATCGTTACGTCATCCTCCAGCACCTCGCTCTGGTACACCAGCACGTCCGGGCGGGACGAGGCAAAGCGCTGGTCGGACACCATATATTCACGCGGCACGCCGGTGGCCGGGTAGCCGATGTAGGGCACCGGCTTGCGCGGGTCGCTCACGTATTCGTCAAAGGCGTTGCCGGCGGCTGGCTGGCTCCAGACCAGGGTGCCGTTTGGTCCCAGGTAAAGCATCCTGGCCCTGGCCTGTACCGGCGGCCATGCCGTGTACTGGCGCCAGACATTGGTGCCGGTTTCGAACGTGTTGACGGCGGCAATCGCCTGCGCCGGTTTCACACCCTTCAGCTGTTCCTCGAAGAAGGGGAACAGCAGCTTCTTGTTGAAATGCTCGCTGGTCTTGCTGTCGAATTTCACATGGCCGAGGCGCTTGCCTTCGCCGCCAGCCCAGCCGCCGTGCGACCATGGGCCGATCACCAGGCCGTTGAAATTGCCCTGGTTGTTCTTGCCGATGGAGTGGTAGATGGAAAACGGCCCGGCAGGGTCTTCCGCATCGAACCATCCGCCCACGGTGAGCACCGCGGCCTTCACGTTCTTCATATGCGGCGCCAGGTTGCGCGTTTTCCAGAACTCGTCGTAGGTGTCGTGCACGATGGTCGGCTTGAGGTAGGCCTGCTGCTTGGGCTCCAGTTCGGCCATCATGTTCGACAGCGTCAGGCGCTTGAGGAAGTAGTCGTAGCCGCTGGTGGTGCCGTAGTCGAATTCGCCCCAGGTTTTCGGCAGCGGGGTCGGGTTCTTTTCTTCCGTGAAGGAGGAGTAGAAGTCGAAGTTCGCCGCGAGCATGAAGGCGCCGCCATGGTAGGAATCGTCGCCCATGAACAGGTCGGTGACCGGCGCCTGCGGCGAGGCGGCCTTGATCGCCGGGTGCGAGTCGATGATGCTGGCTGCGGTGTAGAAGCCGGGGTAGCTGATGCCGTAGATGCCGACCTTGCCGTTGTTGTTGGCCACGTGCTTGAGCAGCCAGTCGACGGTGTCGTGCATGTCGCGGCTTTCGTTGCCTTCGCCCGGCTCCAGCGCGGTCTTGGCGTGCGGGGTCATCTCCTGCCATTTGCCTTCGGACATATAGCGGCCGCGCACGTCCTGCTTGACGAAGATGTAGCCGGCTTCGCTGAATTCCGCCGATGGGCCGAGGCGGCGCGGGAAGAAGTCGACGCCGTATTGCAGCTTGCCGTCGGTGGTCACGCCGGCGCTGTAGGGTGTGCGTTCGATCAGGAAGGGGTAGGCCTTGTTGCCATCCTTGGGCACATAGACGGCCGTGAACAGGCGCACGCCATCGCGCATGGGGATGCGGAATTCGTACTTGGTGTAGGAGGAGCGCAGGTCCGGTTTCTCATCAGGCGCCGCGTGGGCGGCGCCTGCAAAGGCCAGTGCGAGGGAAAGGGTGAGTGGGGTCAGTCGCTTAATCATTTTTCCTTACTTTTTAGATCTTTCCTGGTCGAAGGCGTGCTTTCGCTTCGTACAGCCGCAGGTTGGCCAGCTTGCTCGCATAGATGGCGGTTTCGCCGCGCGTGGTGCTGCTCAGCATGGCCAGGCCCATATGCTTGTCGGCCTCTTTCAGGTCGCCCAGTTCAAAGGCGGCCTTGGCCAGCCAGAAGTGGAACTCGTGGTAGTAGGGCGCCCGCTGCACTTCGCGTACGAACATCGAACGCGCCTTGCGGTAGTCGCCGACAGACATGGCCTGCTGGCCAATATTGAAGAAGTAGAACGGTGGGTAGGGCTCCAGGCGCGCCAGCTCGGATTTGAGCTTGTCCGCTTCTTCCTTGTGTCCTAACGAACCGGCCACTTCGGACATATTGAACAGGATGACGGTGTTGAGCGGGTCATACTGGTTTGCAAAGCGCAGCGTGCGGTAGGCCAGGTCCATGTCGCCATGGTGCTGGTAGATCGTGGCGAGCGTGTTGTAGGCCAGCAGGTAGGCGGGGTCCTGGTCGATGGCGGCGCGCGCCCACCAGTAAGCCTCGTCCAGTTTGCCCTCGACCATGGTTTCCGCCGCGCGATTGTTCATATACATAGCAACGATGCGGCGTTCCGAAATGACTTCGGTCGGCATTTTCTCGGCATCGGGCGGCGGCAGGAAGTCGATGGTCACCGCTTGCGCGCGGTCGAATATATTCAGGGCGTCGAAATTGCTCTTGCCCAGCACCAGGTTGACGTGGCCGCTGCTGAAGTACAGCGAACCTGAACGGCTCCAGGTGTCCTGGCTGGTGATGCGCTGGTATTGGACTTCGAGCCCAAGTTCGTGCGCGAAGGCGGCGGTCATGAGCACCAGCGACATGCAGTTGCCGGAGCGGGCGGCGAAAGCTTCCGAGGCCGTGCGCGTCATTTCGGCATCGTAGTCAAGGCGCAGCTGGCCGCTTTTGTACAGGGCGTCATACAGCGCGTCGTAACGCGCCTTGTGATTGCTGTTGGTGTCCTGCCGCATTTTGGCGGCAAAGGCCAGCATCTCCGGCGTCATCGCAAACACCTGATTCGCTGTCAGGATATTGCCCGGTTTGACGAAGCTCGTATCGGTAAACAGCGTGCGTTCCGGAGCCATAAGCGCCGGCGGCGTGCTGGCGCAACCGGCCAGCAGGACCGAAAAAATCAATATTGACAGTAGTTTCATGGTGGTGTCTCCTACCCTTATGAAACTAGTATGTGCGTGTACTAGGGGGCTGTCAATTCGACCGCAATATCCTCGATCCCCAGGGTCGCCAGGGCATCGCGCAAGTCGTTGATCTCCACTTCCACATCGTCGCCCACGTCGAGGCGGCGGTCGGCATGGGCCAGCTCGCCGGCGGCGCCAAACAGCTGCACGCCGAGGGCCATATCTTCTTCGGTCTCCACCAGGGTGATGACGGCGCGGGCAGCGCTTTCAGTGTCCAGGGCGGCGCCGAATTCGGCCATCATGGCCAGCATCCAGTGCTCGGACTTGCCTTGCTGCAGGGCGCCGTAGAACAGGTCTTGGTACTGGAAGTTCAGGCGCAGCGAAGCGGCGCGGTCGGCGTTGGCCAGGCAGCGCTGCACCAGCGGCGCGGCGGACACGGTCCAGTCCTGGTAGCGCTGCATGCGCGCTTCGAACCAGGCGTCTTGTTTTTTGCCGGCGGGCGGCATGGTGTAGAAGGGATCTTCCACGCGCTTGAGGGCGAAACCGAGCAGGAAACGCAGCTCGACCGCTTCATCGCCGGCGCCAAAGGCGGACGGCTGCCAGCCGGCGATGCTGCGCAGCAGGGCAGGGGCTTCGACGACTTTCTTGTCCATCATCGCGGCTGCCGCTTCGTGCACCATGGCGTTCAGCTGGCTGGCGCTGATGCGCTCCATTTCGGCCAGGTCGTAGGCGTGCTGCACCAGCACCACCTTGGCTTTCGGGCCTTCCAGGCCGGCGCTGGTGAAGCTGTCGAGCAGGGCGGCATACGCTTCTTCGTCCAGGAAGCCTTCCGCCTCGCGCAGGCCGCCCTTGCTTTGCACGAACACGGGGATGGCGAAGGCGTTGATTTCCATTTCCGGACCTTCGCCCTTGCGCAGCACGACGGTGCCGGCATCTTCTTCAACGGCTTCCTTCAGCAGGCGGTAGGCGTCGACGTCCTCGCCGCGCGCCAGTTCAATGGCTCCGTACAGCACGGCGTCCTTGCCCTGGCGCAGGTAGCGGCGCACGGCGTGGCGCAGCTCATCGTCCTGCGACAGCGCGAGGCTGCACAGTTGCTGGCTCAGGACTTCTTCTTTGTCGGCGGGGGGAGTATTCGGCTTGCGTGGTGCTGGGCGCTTGTTGTTAGTCTTTGGCATGCGGCTCAGTGTTCAATGTGGAAGGTTTCGTGAAGTTCGTCCAGCAGGTCGGCGGATTCGTCCTCGTTCATGCCGAGGTGGCGGCAGGCAGCCTCGCCGCCTTTTTTCCATTCCAGCGATGCGCTGTTGCCGTGGTAGCGTTGGATGGCGCGTTCGGCCAGCACGGCGCCGGCCACCAGGGAACGGATCGCGTCGTCGGTGGCGTCGTCGCCCAGCACTGCGTAATCGTGGTGGTGCAGGATAGCCCAGGATACGTCCGGCGACAGGCCCCAGTTGCGCGCCAGCAGGCAGCCGATGGCGGCGTGGTTGGTGGTGTGGCGGGCGTCTTCGATCTCGGTGAACTTGCGGGTGGCGGCGCCGTTGCAGATTTCCAGCGTCTGGCCGTAGTCCTCAAAGCGCGCCATCAGGATAGGGATGCCGATGTCGCAGAACAGGCCGAAGGTGTGGGCGATATCGGGCGGGGCCAGGCGCAGCTTGCGCGAAATGAAGACCAGGGCCTGGGCGCGACAGGACGACACTTCCCAAAACTGGTTCAGGGCCGGGTTGTTGGCGCCCACGGCTTCGCGCGCCAGGATGCCGGTCAGCATGGCGGCGCACTGGTTAATGCCGAGGAAATTGATCGCCTGTTCGACCGATTTGGCCTTGCGCGTCGCCCCGTAGAAGGGCGAATTGGCCAGTTTCAGCAGGGCGCCCGACATGCCGACGTCGTTGCCGATGATGCGCGCGATGGCGCGCGGCGACGGGTCGTCCTGCGCCAATTCGCGCTGCAGGTCGACCAGCAGGCTGGGACGCGGCGGGATGCGGATAGAGCGCAACAGTGCGTCTTCTGCGGTCGTGTTTTGGGCCGGGAGCCGGGCTGCTGCTGTTGTCATTTTGCTTCGGGATTGTTCTGCTGGGAGTGCCCCGACATTATCGCCTGTTTTCGGGGCCCGGCCGGGGGCACGAATGAGTTTTTTTTCATGCTTAAATGGCAGCATTGCTACAATCCGTAGCATGTCTTCCCACATTTTGGCCGATATCGATTTCAGCGCCCCTTCGCCGCAAGTGGCGCGCCGCCTGATTGGCGCCACGGTGCTCGTCAATGGCGTAGGCGGGCGCATTGTCGAGGTGGAGGCATACGACCGCGAAGATCCGGCTTCGCACAGCTTTTCCGGCAAGACAGCGCGCAATTTCGCCATGTTCGGGCCGCCCGCCCATGTCTATGTTTACCTGTCGCACGGCATCCACTGGTGCATGAACTTTGTCTGCCGCGAGGAGGGGCATGGGGCCGGGGTGCTGATCCGCGCCATCGAGCCGCTGGCCGGGATTGAGGAAATGCAGGCGCGGCGCGGCATGGAGGATGTGCGCCTGCTGTGCTCCGGGCCGGGAAGGCTGGCGCAGGCGCTGGGCGTCACCCGCGAAAATAATGCGATGGCGCTTGATGCGCCGCCGTTCGAACTATTGCCGCGCAAGGGGCGGGTACAGGTTGTCGTCGGGCCGCGCATCGGGATTTCAAAGGCGGTGGACGTGCCCTGGCGTTTCGGCCTGGCGGGCTCGCCGTTTGTTAGCCGCCCATTCCGTTAAACCCATAGGCGCGCGCATCGGGCTGTCGGGTGAGCGCCGGTCGCCCGCACCGTCGTCAATTGCGCCTTCCTCGCCAAGTTCAAACACCGCCACCGCTTGCGCCAGTTCGCCCGCCTGATCCTGCAGGCTGGCCGCCGCCGCTGCGGCTTGCTCGACCAGCGCGGCATTCTGCTGCGTGACATCGTCAATCTGCCCGACTGCCTGGTTCACTTCCGTAATCCCGCGCGCCTGCTCCGCGCTGGCATCGCTGATACGCTTGATGATGCTCCCCACCTGCCGCACCGAGGCCAGGATATCGCCCATGCTGCCGCCCGCCACGCCAACCGAGGCCGCGCCGCTGTCGATCGTTGTCACCGAAGCATTGATCAAGGCCTTGATCTCATGCGCCGCCGTGCCGCTGCGCTGCGCCAAAGTCCGCACCTCCGCTGCGACCACGGCGAACCCGCGCCCCTGCTCGCCGGCGCGCGCCGCCTCCACCGCCGCATTCAAAGCCAGGATATTGGTCTGGAACGCAATCCCGTCGATTACCCCGATAATCTCGACGATCTTGCGCGAGGAAGAACGGATCGCTTCCATGGTCTGCACCGCGTCGGATACCGCTGCCCCGCCGCGCGCCGCAAGCTCGTTGGCATTGGCCGCCAGTTCGCAAGCTTCGCGCGCATGTTCCGCATTGCTGCGCACCGCCGCGGCGAGACCGTCCACTGCGCTCGCCGTTTCTTCCAGCGAACTGGCCTGCAACTCGGTACGCGCCGATAGATCCAGATTCCCCGTTGCGATCTCGCGTGAAGCCAGGTCGATCTGCTGCACCGCGCCGCGGATCGAACGAATGGTGCCGTTCAGCTGCGCCACGCTGCCATCCAGCGCCCGCGCCGTATCGGCAATTTCGTCGCGCCCGCGCGGGGCAGGGCGGGGCGCCAACCGGCCCGCCGCCAGGCTGCGCACCCCATCGCCGATGGATTGGATATCGCGCACCAGCGCACGCCGCACCAGCATCGACACCGCCAGCGAGCACGCGACCGACAGCAACAGCAATCCCGCCATTGCCATCTCCAGCAGGCGGAACTCCTGGTGTGCCGCTGCATATGCAGCTTCGCTGAGCGACTTCTCCAGCGCCGCAAGCTGCGTCAACTGCACATCCAGCGCCGCAAACTGGCGCTCCGCCTTGGCCATGGCATTGGTCGCGATGGACTGGTCCACCTGCGCCAGCTCGATGGTCTCCTGCACCGCCTTCTGGTAAGTGGCCATGGCCTGCTGCGAGCCCGCCAGCAAACCGCGTTCATCTGTCTCCGCCGCGCCGGCCAGCTGCAGCAAGCGCGAGCCGACGGCGCCATGCCGGTTGCGGATCTGCGCCGTCAGCGCATCGAGCCGCGCCTGCGCAAAGCTGCCGTTGATCCAGGCCAGCAGCTGGTAGATATTGGCGTGCGCCATGCGCGCCTCGCCCGCCACATCGGCCACAGCCTGCAGCCGCGCCGCGCGCAGCTGCACCAGGTTTTCCATTGAAGCGTTCTGCCGCACCATGCCGAACCAGGCGCATGCCGCTGTCGCCAGCAGCAGCGCCAATACCACGCCCGGCGCCAGCAAAAGCTTGGGTCCAATCCGCAGTCGGTTCAGCATGGCGGCCTCCTACTTTTTGTAGATGCCTGCTTCCAGCACCGCGTCGCCGACGCGCTGGATGTAGGTGGTTTTCGGTTCGATCTTGCCGTTGGTCGGATTCTTGTACATGTAGTCGACCCAGCCCTTGCCCTTCTTGGCCGCCAGTTCGATGATCTCGCGGCGGTACTTCTTGCCGCTGGCGTCCGGCACGTCGGTCAGGTCCTTGCCGACGATGGTGGGGTTGACCGGATGCGCCAGCACGATGCCGCTTTGCAGATCGCGGATGTCGACATACAGGGAACCCTGTAGGAATTCAGGATCCCTGGCCGAGATCTTTTCTATGAACTTGTCCTTGCCATGCTGCTTGATGAAGGCGGCGCCTTTTTCCACCATAGCGATAGCGTCTTTTTCGGTCGGCTCATTGGCGTGGGCTGCCGCCATGGCAAGGACGATGATTGGTGCGGACAGGATGCGTTTCATGCCGGGCTCCTTGGGTGAGGTGAAGCCCAACTTTACGTCTGCACACCTGGTCGGGAATTGCGCAAACGCAAGCTCGTAGGATTTTTCCGGCAAAGTATTGAGGTACGGCAATAGGCGCTTTCTTAAGCGGGCCATCATGAAGTCTTAGCCCACCCACAGGAGTACGCCATGACCGCCGACGCCCTGCCCAAGTTCAAGCCCTACACCCGCCAGACCATCCGCCAGGCGCCCCAGTGGGCGCTGCTGACGCCGGAACAGCAGGAGACGGTACAGGTGATTTCGCATGTGCTGCCTTTCCGCACCAACCAGTACGTGCTGGAGCAGCTGATCGAATGGAACAATATTCCGGACGATCCGATTTACCGGCTGGTATTCCCGCATCGCGACATGCTGCCGGCGCACGAATACTGGCAGCTGCGCGACCTGGTGCTGGTGAAGCAGGACGAGGCTGCGGCGCAGCAGCTGGTGCGCCAGATCCGCCAGCGCATGAATCCGCATCCGGCTGGGCAGATGACGCACAACGTGCCGCGCGTGAACGATGCTCCCCTGAAGGGCTTACAGCACAAATACAAAGAGACAGTTCTGTTTTTCCCCAGCGCGGGCCAGACTTGCCACGCTTACTGCACCTTCTGCTTCCGCTGGCCGCAGTTTGTAGGCATGGACGATATGAAATTCGATGCGCGAGAAACGACGGAGCTGGTGGAGTACCTGAAAACCCACAAGGACGTGACGGACGTGCTGATCACCGGCGGCGATCCGATGATCATGAATACGCGCTCGATGGAGGAGATCATCACGCCCTTGCTGGCGCCGGAGCTGGAACATATCCAGAACATCCGCATCGGCACCAAGTCGGTGTCTTACTGGCCGCAACGCTATGTGAGCGATCGCGACGCCGACGAATTGCTGCGCCTCTTCGAGCGCGTAGTCGCTTCGGGCAAGAATATGGCGATCATGGGGCATTACAACCATGCGGTGGAACTACGGCAGGAGGTGGCGCAGCAGGCCGTCAAGCGGATCGTCGGCACGGGGGCGACCTTGCGCATGCAGGGACCTTTGATCCGGCATATCAACGAGGACCCGGCCAGCTGGGCGGAGCTGTGGCGCACCGGGGTGCGGTTGGGAGCTATTCCGTACTACATGTTTGTGGAGCGCGATACGGGCCCGCGCGAGTACTTCCAGTTGCCGCTGGCGCGTGCGCATGAAGTGTTCCAGCAGGCCTACCAGATGGTATCCGGCCTGGCGCGCACGGTGCGCGGGCCTTCCATGAGCGCCTTCCCAGGCAAAGTAGTCATCGATGGCGTGGCGCAGATCGGCGGGGAGAAGGTGTTTGCGCTGCAGTTTCTCCAGGCGCGCAATGCGGATTGGGTGCGCAAGCCGTTTTATGCGAAGTACGATCCAGCGGCGACCTGGTTTGACCAGTTGCGGCCGGCGTTTGGGCGGGAGAAGTTCTTCTTCGAAGAGGACGAGCCGCACGAATCGCCGGTGCCGCTGCCGGTGCTTTCGCGCCGCGTGATCCCGCTGGTGGCGTGAAGGGCATGCGATGCGCTCGCCCGCCATCGTTGCTGCGCCCGCGTGCTGGTGGCGCGGGCGGGAGCGGGTGCCCGGCACCTTGTCCGGACCCGCCACGCTGTTCCTGGTCTTCATCCCTTATGCGCTGGGGCACTATGTCTCCTGGCTGCTGCGCAGCGTGAACGCCATGCTTGCGCCGCAGCTTGTGGCGCAAGCGAACCTGACGCCGGCGCAACTGGGCATGTTGACGAGCACTTACTTCCTCGCCTTTGCCGCAGCCCAGCTTCCGGTTGGCATCGCGCTCGATCGCTATGGGCCGCGGCGCGTGCAGTTCGTGCTGCTGCTGGTGGCTGCATTGGGCACACTGGCCTTCGCGGGAAGCGGCGATTTCACAGGCCTGGCGATCGCGCGGGCGCTGATGGGGTTCGGGCTGGCGGCCTCCTTCATGTCCGCCATCAAGGCCCTGACCACCTGGCTGCCGCCGCACAAGGCGCCGTCCGTGCAGGGCTATCTGATCGCAGCGGGCGGCCTGGGCGCCGCCACTTCCACCTTGCCCGTGCGGCTGGCGCTGCACCATATGAGCTGGCAATGGCTGATGATCTGGCTCGCCTGCGCGTGTGTCGCCGTCGCGCTGTTGATCCTCCTGCTCGCCCCGACGCCGCCAGCCGCGCCCCCGCGCCCATTTTCGCGCAGCGTCCTGGTAGAAACCTTCACCCATCCCGTGTTCCGCGAAACGGCAATGCTGGTGCTGGTCCCGCACACCGTCTTCTTTGGGGTGCAAGGGCTGTGGATCGCGCGCTGGCTGGCCGACGTGCCAGGCTACGGCGAGCAAGCAATCGCCTGGCTGCTTTACCTCGGCATGGCCGCCGTGATATTCGGCTCGATCGGTGTCGGCATGCTGACCGAATGGGCGGCGAAGCGCGGCTGGCGTACGCTGGACGTCGCAGCAGCCGGCGTGCTGCTGTTCGTGCTTCTGCAATGCGTTTTCGTCTCGGGCTGGCGGCCGGCGCAGCAAATGATTCCGGTGCTTTTCATGCTGGTGGGCTGCGTCACCGGCATGGAATATTCCATCGTTGTGCAAGCCATGCCGCCAGCATTGACGGGGCGCGCTTCGACTTGCCTGAATCTCCTCATCTTCGTCGGCGCGTTCGCGGTGCAGGCTGGATTCGGGCAGGTGATCGGTTTGTGGAATCCATCGCCGCTTGGCCTTTACCCTGCCATCGCCTACCAATGCGCCTTCGCTTTGCTGGTGCTGATTCAGTTGCCGGGCCTGTGCCGCTACCTGCTCCGACGCTTCCGGTAAAATATCGCCTTCAACAAGAAGGAAGATGAAATGAAACTGGTTCGTTACGGCCGCATAGGCAAAGAAAAACCTGGCCTGGTCGATGAATTTGGCAAGTTGCGCGACCTGTCCGCGCATGTGAGCGACTTTTCGGGCGCCAACCTGTCCGATAAGGTGCTGCGCAAACTGGCGAAAATCGATCCCGAAACGCTGCCTGTGGTGCGCGGCAATCCTCGCATGGGCGTGCCGGTTGCCAAAGTGGGCAAGTTCATTGGCATTGGCTTGAATTACGCCGACCATGCCAAGGAAGCCGGACTGCCGATTCCGAAAGAGCCGATCATCTTCATGAAGGCCATCACCTGCCTGTCCGGCGCGGACGATCCGATCATGCTGCCGAAGGGCTCCAAGAAGACCGATTGGGAAGTGGAGCTGGGCGTGGTGATCGGCACCCGTGCTCGCAATGTCAGCGAGGAAGACGCTGAAAAGTACATCGCCGGCTACTGCGTGGTGAACGACGTGTCCGAGCGCGAGTTCCAGCTGGAGAACGGCGGCACCTGGGATAAGGGCAAGGGTTGCGATACCTTCGGCCCGGTCGGCCCGTGGCTGGTGACGCGCGATGAGGTGTGGGATCTGGATAAGCTGGATCTTTATCTGGAGGTGAATGACAAGCGCATGCAGACTGGCTGCACCGAGACCATGATTTTCAAGGTGCCGCAGCTGGTGGCTTATATTTCACGCTTCATGACGCTGGAGCCGGGGGATATCATCGCCACCGGCACGCCGCCGGGTGTGGGGCTGGCCAGGAAGCGTTTCCTGAAGAAGGGCGATTTTGTACGCCTTGGTATTGCTGGCCTGGGCGAACAGCAGCAGGATGTGATCGGGTACCAGGAATTCTAAACCCGGTAAACCTGGGTCGGACCCTTGGGTCTGACCCAGATTTACCGGGGTTAGGCAGGCCGTACGCGCAGCAACGCCCGCTCCAACCCATCCGCCAACCTCCCCACAATCTGCTGCAAATCCGCCTCCGTCGCAATAAACGGCGGCGCAAGCAGCACATGATCCCCCCGCCGGCCATCGATAGTTCCCCCCATCGGGTACACCATCAGCCCGCACTCCATGCAGGCCTCCTTCACCACCGCATGTAGCCGTAGATCCGGATCAAACGGCCGCTTCCCCTCGCGCTCCTGCACTAGCTCCAACGCTAGCAGCATGCCGCGCCCCCGAATATCCCCCACATGTGGATGCATGGCAAACGCCTCCCGCAGCATGCGCTTGAACGCCGCACCGCGCACGGTGACCGCTCCGAGCAAGGAATCACGCCGTATCACCTTCTGCACCGCCAGCGCCGCCGCAGCAGCCACCGGATGCCCAACATACGTGTGCCCATGCTGGAAAACCCCGCTGCCCGAGCGCAGCCGCTGCACGATATGGTCGCGCGCCATCACGGCGCCAATCGGCTGATAGCCAGCGCCCAAGCCCTTGCCCAGCGCGACGATGTCCGGCACCACCCCCTCTTGCTCAATCGCATACAGCGTACCGGTGCGTCCCATGCCGCACATCACTTCGTCGGCGATCATCAGGATGCCGTACTTGTCGCACAGCGCCCGAACGCCTTTGAAATAGCCTGGAGTGGGCGGCACCGCGCCACTGGTCGCACCCACCACCGTCTCCGCGCAAAAGCCGATCACATGCTGCGGTCCCAGGTCGATGATCTTTGCTTCCAGTTCCTGCAGCAGGTTGTCGGTGTATTCGTGTACGTCCTGGCCGGGACGGCGCTCGCGGTACTCAAAGCAAGGCGACACTCGCGCCACGTCCATCAGCATCGGCTCGAAGTGGCGGCGCCGGTATTCGTTGCCACCCAAGGCCAGCGCGCCAAGCGTATTGCCATGGTAGCTTTGGCGGCGAGCGATGAACACGCGCCGCTCGGTTTCCCCTCCTTCGACGAAATACTGGCGCGCCAGCTTGAGCGCCGCCTCGACAGCTTCCGAACCGCCGGACACCAGGTAGGCAAAATTCAGGTCGCCCGGCGCATCATGCGCCAGCCGCTCGCCCAGCTCCTCGGCTACCTCGGTTGTGAAAAAGGAGGTGTGCGCATAGGCCGCCACTTTGAGCTGCGATTGCATCGCCGCCAGCACGTCCGGATGGCTATGCCCGAGCGAAGAAACGGCGGCACCGCCGCTGGCATCGAGATAGGTGTTGCCATCCTTGTCACGCACATGCATGCCGAAAGCGCAGACGGCGACTGGCGGCGTGCGGCGCAGGTCGCGGTGGATCAGGTGGGTCATGGCGGCTCCTCGCAGGGTTGGTCGTCCAAGGACATTAGCGCGCGCACCGCTGCGGCGTTTTGATTTTTGTCCTGTACTGTGCGACCATTTGTGGCTATGAATGAACGCTTAGGACCAATCCCTTCAGCCGACATGACAGCCGAGCAGCGCGCCGCCGCGCAGGCCGTCATCGATGGCCCGCGCGGCGCCCTGTATGGCCCCTTCGTGCCGTTGCTGCACAGCCCTGAATTGATGGCCTGCACGCAGCGCCTCGGCGAATACCTGCGCTACCGCAGCGCCATTGGCACACGCTTGACTGAACTGGCCATCCTGGTCACGGCGCGCCATTGGGACCAGCAAGTCGAATGGGCCATCCACGCACCCATCGCGGCCGAAGCCGGGGTGCCGCAGCAAGTGATCGATGCGATCGCCGCACGCATGGCGCCGAGCGGCATGGCGCCTGACGAGCAGGCAGTCTACGACTTCTGCCACGAACTGCACACAACGAAGCAGGTGAGTGACGCCACCTGGGCCGCAGCCGCGCTGCAGTTCGGCGACAAGGGCGTGACGGACCTGATGGGCATCAATGGCTACTACACCTTGCTCGCCATGGTCATGAACGGCGCGCGCTCGGCGGTGCCGCCCTCGACCGTGCCGCCCTTGCCTGCCTAGTGTTCCCTGGCAGCAGGTGGTCTTCTTCCGGATAAGTCCAACGCTCGTCTTGGTTCGCATGGTCATGCGCCGTGCGCTGCGCACCTGAAATCTTTGTGGCGGAAATGGCACAGCCTGATGACGAATCGACACTGGTTGAATAATGGCTTTGAAATTGTTATCGATAACTGCTATCTTTATGGTTATCGATAACACGGCCCCATCCGGGGACCGAAAACCAGGTGGAGACAATGAAGAAACTTGATCTGAATCGGGGGCGGTTCGCCATCCCGGCACCGCAGTTCGCTTTGGCCGTCGTGGCCAGCGCCGGATTACTTACCGTTAGTGCAGCCCTTGCGCAGGAGGCCGTCCCGCCGGCCCAAACCAAACCGGCCCCAAAAGAAGATTCGCCAACCGTGATTGTTACCGGCACCGTTGGCAAGGCTGAAGCGCGGGCCGCCAACGTCGCCTATTCTGTGATCGACGCCAAGGACATGGGCAAGTTCACCCCGCTGAGTGCCGACGATATGCTGCGCGACATGCCAGGCGTGATGGTAGAAACCAATGAAGGCGTGGTCCGCAACGAAGCCTATACCCGCGGCATGTCGGTCGGTACCGGCAGCCCCACGACGGCCAATTTCTGGGCCAGCTACCTGGAAGACGGCCTACCGATCATTCCCGTTAAATGGAACAATTTCCAGGACGGGAATTTCCTGCGCAACGACCTTACCGTCAGCCGCGTTGAAGCGATCCGCGGCGGCTCCTCCGGCACCTCGGTGGGCTCCTCGGCAGGCGCCGTCTTCAACTTCCTGCCTGGGGCGATCAAGAATGGATCGAGTATCCAGACCAGGCTTGGCGTGGAAGGCGAAGACCCGCACCTGTCCTGGAAAGAAGTGGACTTCCTGCACGGCTGGCGCAACGAAACGGGCGACCTGCGTGCCAACATCGGCGGTTTCTACCGGCGCTCGACTGGCGCAGTCGATCCCGGCTATCCACTCAACAAGGGCGGGCAAGTCAAGGCTCGCCTGGAAAAGAGCTACGAAACGGACAGCGGCGGCAGCGGCACCCTCGCCCTGACCGTCAAGCACCTGGATGACATGAACTCGTGGAATGGCCAGTTCACTATGCCATCCCACGGCTACGGCAACCCTGACCCTGCGCCGGGCTTCGTGCGTGGCGGGAATATGTACATGCAAGGCGGCCAGCACACGGTACGCACCGACGTCGTCGATGGCCCGGGTAGCACAAAGTATCACGACCCTACCAAAGGCGCCAACTACAAGCAGGATGCCATCTGGGCGAAATGGGACCATGAGACCGGCGGCCCATGGAGCTTCAATTCGGCGGTCAAATATGCGAAGAGCCAGTCCTTCCTGCAGCAGGCCTTCTACAACGCCGGCCCGGCTTCGCTGTGGAACGTCAGTGCCTTCCAGGATCCGTATCTCGTCAACCAGGGCGTCGGCGCCGGAGTGACGTCCAACCTGAACCGCCGCGCCGGCTATTACGAACTGTATGACATGAAGACGGGCGCGGTCCGTGCGCGCATTTCCAATAACGTCGGCAAGTCCAACGGCATCAATTACCGAACCGGTTTGCCTTGCGCTGCTGGTAGCGCAACCAGTCCGGCGCAATGCGTGACCTACACCAACCTGCCGAATGCGAATTTCGACCTGGGGGGCGGCCTGGTGAACGGCATCCAGGTGCCGGCATCGACCAACCCCGCCAACCAGGACCTGGTCTACATCACCAACTCGAACCTGGGCAACCGCGTCTCGCGCGACCTCATGCTCAACTTCATGGCCACCTACACGGGTTCCAATTACAAGTTGCAGGCCGGCCTCTTTGCCTCGCAGTCCGACCAGCACCAGGACACCTGGTTCAATGGCCGCGGCCTGTCGGCTTTCGAAAGCGGCAACGTCAGCAACCTGGGCGCGCGCTATGTGACGGGCGGGAATATCTACCAGCTGACCGACGAAGGCGGCTGGGGCCGCGAGGGCGGCGGCTATGTCGACGGCGGCTTCACGGCGTTCAGCTATCGCGACCGCCAGCGCGACATCCAGCCGATCCTGGGCGCTTCCTGGTCGCCAGGCAAGTGGGACCTGAATGCTTCCTACAAGGGCACGCTGACCAAGGCGTCCACCTACACCGTCCCTTACACAACGACGCCACAGGCAACCGGCGCCAACTCGCTGAGCTATGGCGGCCTCGATGGCGACCCGCTGACCTGGTACGACAACCAGAATTATGTGCGTGCCACGCCGGTGGAAGCGCACAAGCGCGTGTACCTGAAGAACTACAGCGCTTCGCTGGGTTACAACGTCACGCCGTTGGACAAGGTCTATTACCGCCACAGTATGGCCGGTAATAACATCACCGGCATTCTCAACCGCTACCAGACGCAGTTCAATGCGGATAACAAGCCCCTGTTCCCGCAGGTCGACTTGAAGCAGGATGAAATGTCGTATGTGTTCGACCACGGTTCGATCAGCGGCCAGGTCACCGCCTTCCGTACCGAGATGCTGGAATGGATCCAGCAAACCCCGCTGAATACTGATGGCACGACCTACGTGGTGGAATACCTGAACCATTATCTGACCAAGGGCCTGGAAGCCGGAATCAAGTGGCGCCCAATCCGCAGCTTCACCTGGAACAGCAACGCCCTGTACTCGAAAGGTAAGGCGCTCGCGGTTGGCAGTTTCTCGGCCGGCAGCCCCGGCCCGCAGGATGATGTGTTGACCACCGTAGCCGGCCTGATGGCACGGACGCCGAAGTGGGTGTTGTCGAATACCTTCTCCTACGAGTTCGGTGATTTCCAGTTCAATTTGCGCCATCGTTATACCCATGTCCGCAAGCTGGACAGCAATCCGGCCAACACGAACTACCTGCCGAAACAGCGCAACCTGGACATGTCGGTGATGTGGGCCGGCATCAAGAACCTGCGCATCTCGCTCGATGTCCGCAATGTGCTGAACAATAAGTACATCAGCTCCTACGACACGATGGTGCCAACCGTTACTGGCGTCAGCAAGAGCGACATCATGGCGCAGTTGCCGAATTCGGCGTCGTGGGTGGTGATGAATCCGCCGCGTTCCTACTGGCTGACCGCGCGTTACGACTTCTGATGTGAGGTGCAATATGCCTAAAGCCCGACACCTTTGGTTGGCAGCCTGGCTGGCATTGTTGCTGCCATTCCAGGTGTCGGGCGCGGAATATCAATGGTCGGCCACCGTCGATGAAATAGTCTCCAGCGAGACCGGGGATCATCCGCGTGCATTTCTTTGGATTCCGCCAGCCTGCCAGCGCGTGCGGGCGGTGGTGATCGGCCAGCACAATATGCAGGAGGAGCCAATCCTTGAGCACCCCCTCTTCCGCAAGACAATGGCGCAGCTGTGTTTTGCGGAAGTTTGGGTGACGCCAGCGATGGGATCCAACCATTTCCGCTTTGATCGCGACGCGGGAGCGATGCTTGACCGCTTGCTGCAAGAACTCGCAGGCAAGTCAGGCTACGCTGAACTGGCGCAAGCACCCCTGGCGCCAATCGGTCATTCTGCGATGGCATCGTTTGGATGGGATATGGCAGCGTGGGCGCCTGCGCGCGTACTGGCCGTGATATCGACCAGCGGAATGTGGCCCTATTTCATCGACAATAACGCCGACCGCAGTCCGGATTGGGGGGAGCGCACCGTTGACGGCGTACCAGGCCTGGTGGTGAAGGGGGAGTATGAAGTAGCGGGCAATATGCGGGACGGATGGTATGCAAACCAGAAGGGCGATCAGCTGGAAGCGCATCCCGGGACCGCGCTCACGCACGTGATCGAGCCTGGGGGCGGGCATTTCGAAGTATCCGACGAGCGCGTGGCATTGATGGCCCTTTTCCTTCGTAAAGCCGCACAATATCGCTTGTCACGCAGCGCAACGGCAGACGGCAAAACAACCTTGCGGCCAATCGATCCCCGGCGCAGCGGCTGGCTCTACGACGGCTGGCAGCTTGATACTGCGCCTGCCGCCCGAGCGGCGGCCGTCGCGTCATATCGTGGGCCGCGCAAAGATGCCTACTGGGCATTCGATGGCGAAATGGCCCACGCCGTTGAAGTCCTGCAGGCGCGCTTCCGGCACCAACCGACTGTCCTGGTCGGCTATCGGCAGCGGGACGGTCTTACCGCTCCCCGTCCGGATCATGCGATGGTTCACCTCAAGTTCGAACCCCAGGACGATGGCCTGAGCTTCAGGTTGGCGGGTGGTTTCTGGGACCGGGTGCCAGGCGACGGCAAGTTTGACCCATCCACAGGGACGGAAGGCGTTGGCGGCTGGGGTAATATGCTGGCCGAAGGCAAGCGCGCGGTGCAGGCGGGCGAAGCAATCGCACACCCCGATGAGGCGCAAGCGGCGCGCCTGCGTATCGCCCGCATATGCGGGCCGGTGATCCAGGCCGGCCCCGATACCTACTCGATCCGCTTTTACCGGATGGGCATGAACAACAAAAAACGTTCAAACGACATCTGGTTTTCCCTGACCTGGCCGGGTGACGGAACCTACAAGCAGATGGTCCAGCAGGCGCAGCTCCGCTTCCCCATGAATAACACTGAAGGGCAAGCGCAGGAAATCAGCTTCGACCCCATCGCGCCCCAGCGAGCTGGTAAGGCAATGGCGCCGATCCTCCTGAAGGCGAAATCCAGCGCCGATGCTCCTGTCCACTTCTACGTGCGCGAAGGCCCGGCTGAGGTGGACGATGACGGCGTGTTGCACTTCACCGAGCTGCCGAGGCGCAGCAAATTCCCGATCACGGTGACGGTCGTCGCCTGGCAATGGGGGCGCTCGCTTGAACCCCGGCTGCAATCGGCGGTGCCGGTCGAGCGCCAGTTCCTGATCAATGGGCCTTGAAGTTTCAGACGCCTATCCATGCGCTGCGGCGCCGCTTCCCGATTGAAGCTTGTGTGCGCGGGCTAACGGAAGCCCGGCACTTCGCGCGGCACACTGCTTGGCGGACCCCTTTCGGGAGCAAACCATGCCTGACCGCCGAAGTTTCCTGCAGTCTGCGTTGGCCGCCGTAGGCGCCACGCAAGTTCCCGCCGCCATGGCAGCCAAGCCGCAAGCCGCACCAGGCCATTTCGCGCCTGCCGCGCCGGCCCAGCCGGTGCGCCTCAATATCAATGGCCGCGATTACAACCTGTCGCTGGAGCCGCGTGTCACCTTGCTCGATGCCTTGCGTGAGCATATCGGCCTGCCAGGGACGAAGAAAGGCTGCGACCGGGGCCAGTGCGGCGCCTGCACCGTGCTGGTGGACGGCCGTCGCATCAATTCCTGCCTGACGCTGGCCGTCATGCACGAGGGCGAGCACATAACTACTATCGAAGGCCTGGCGCAGGGCGAGACCTTATCGCCGATGCAGCAAGCCTTCCTCGATCATGACGCTTTCCAGTGTGGCTATTGCACGCCGGGCCAGATTTGCTCGGCCACGGCGCTGCTGGAAGAAGTGCGGGCCGACGGCGCCGGTTTCACCGACGACGAAATCCGCGAGCGCATGAGCGGCAATATCTGTCGCTGCGGCGCCTATCCCAACATCGTCGCCGCCATCCGCGAAGTGGCGCTGCGGCGCGGCTAAGGGGACGCCATGCAATCCATTTACTACCAACGTGCCCGCGACGCGGCGGACGCACTGCGCCTGGCGCAGCAGGATGGCGCGCGCTTCATTGGCGGCGGCACCAACCTGCTGGACTTGATGAAGGGCGATATCGAGCACCCGCTGCGATTGGTCGACATCACCCATGCGGGCCTGGACCGCATCGACGAACTGCCCGGTGGCGGCTTGCGTATCGGCGCCGGCGTGCGGAATGCCGATGCGGCGCGCCATGCCCTCGTACGCGAGCGTTATCCCTTGCTGTCGCAGGCCATGCTGTCCGGCGCCTCGGCCCAGTTGCGCAATATGGCGACCATGGGCGGAAACCTGATGCAGAGAACCCGCTGCCCTTACTTCACCGATACAGCCTTCAGCCATTGCAACAAGCGCGAACCAGGTTCGGGCTGCGATGCGCGGCAGGGCCACCAGCGCATGCACGCCATCCTTGGCGCCAGCCAAACCTGTGTGGCGGTTAATCCATCGGACATGAGCGTAGCGCTGGCGGCGCTGGACGCCGTGGTCCTGCTGCGCGGACCGCAGGGCGGGCGCGAAGTGGCGCTGGCTGATTTCCACCGCCTGCCGGGCGATACACCGCAGCACGACACGATGTTGCAGCCGGGTGAACTGATCGTCGCGATCGATTTGCCGCCATCCGTTATGGCGCGCCACAGCCATTACCTCAAGCTGCGCGACCGAGCCAGCTATGCCTTTGCGCTGGTTTCGGTTGCCGCCGCGCTGGACATGGATGGCCACACCGTGCGCGACGCGCGCCTTGCCCTTGGCGGCGTGGCGCACAAGCCGTGGCGGCGCCGTGAAGCGGAAACCCTGCTGCAAGGGCGTCCGCTCGATGAAGCGCAATGCCGCGCCGCCGCGCAACGATTGCTGGATGGTGCGCAGCCGCTGGAAGGAAACCGCTTCAAGGTAGAACTGGCGCAGCGCGCCATCGTGCGCGCGCTTCAGATCGCAGGGGAGGGTGCATGAACCAGATCGGACAAGCAGTCGTTCGCACCGATGGCCGCCAGAAGGTCACCGGAACAGCCACCTTCTCGGCCGAACACGCCCTGCCGCGCATGGCGCACGCCGTGATGGTGCAGAGCACGATCGCCCGGGGGCATATCGCAAGCATCGACACGGCGCGCGCCACCGCCATGCGCGGCGTGCTGGCCGTGATCACCCACAAGAACGCGCAACGCCTGCCGCGCGAAAAGCCCGGCGGCGAAGAACAGAAACCGCCGCCGCCCAGGCTGAACCTGCTGCAAGACGACGAGGTCAAATACAACGGCCAGCCGATTGCCGTCGTTGTCGCCGAAACACTGGAGCAGGCACAGGATGCTGCCCGCGCCATCAAGGTGCGCTATGCGCCGCAGCCGGCGCGATTGGACTTCCACGCGGCCAAGCTGCGCAAGCCGAAAGAACAGCCGGACCGTCCCATGCAGACTTCGCGCGGCGACGTGCAGGCCGGCCTGGCCCAGGCTAGCCAGCGCGTCGATGCGCTCTACACCACGCCGGTCGAGAACCACAATCCGATGGAGCCGCACGCCACTATCGCCGCCTGGGAAGGTGACCAGCTCACGCTGTATGACGCTACGCAGAACATCTCCGGTGTGAAAAAAAATTCGGCTCGGGCGCTCGGCATCGCACCGGAAAAGGTAAGGGTGGTTTCGCCTTTTGTCGGCGGCGGTTTTGGCTGCAAAGGCAATATGTGGTCGCACGTTGTGCTGGCCGCGATGGCGGCGCGCGTTGCGGGCCGCCTGGTCAAGCTGGTGCTGGAGCGTACACAGATGTTTGCGCCGGTTGGCGCCAGGCCGATGACAGAGCAGCGCTTCCGCGTTGGCGCCAATGCGCAAGGCCGCTTGACGGCCGTGGTGCACGACACCATTTCGCACACCGCAACGCAGGACGACTTCACGGAGCCATGCAGCTCTCCCACGCGTATCCTGTATTCCAGCGACAGCCTGCAAACGACCCAGCAGCTGGCGACCCTCGACGTGGGCGTGCCGACCTATATGCGGGCGCCGGGCGAGGCAAGCGGCAGCTTCGCCCTGGAATGCGCCATCGACGAAATGGCGTACGCGTTGAACATGGACCCGGTCGCGCTGCGCTTGCAGAACTATGCGGAGCAAGACCCGGAAAAGAACATTCCCTTCTCGGCCAAGCAGCTGCGCGAGTGCTACAAGGTGGCTGCAGAACGCTTTGGCTGGGCCAAGCGCACTGCGGCGCCGCGCTCGATGCGCGCCGGCCGCTCGCTGGTGGGCTGGGGCATGGCTACCGCGACCTACCCGGCCAACCGCATGCCGGCCAAAGCCTCGGCCAGCATCGCGCCGGATGGTACGGCCCTGGTACGAAGCGGCTCGCACGATATCGGCACCGGCACTTACACCGTCATGACCCAGGTGGCGGCCGATGCACTGGGGCTGACGCTGGCAAAAGTGCGCTTTGAATTAGGCGATACGACGATGCCGGAGGCGCCCGTCTCCGGCGGCTCGATGACGGCAGCCAGCGTCGGTCCCGCCGTGCACCGTGCCTGCACGGCTGCGCGTGACAAACTCGTAGCGATGGCCGTGGCCGACCAGGCTTCGCCTCTGCACGGTTTCAACGTCTCGGAAGTTGAGGCGGCAGGCGGCTGGCTGCGCCTGCGGACCAGGCCTGAACGCGGCGAGCCGATGGCGGCAGTAATCGCCCGTTACGGCGGCCAGGCGGTAAGCGCCGACGGCGAGGCCAAACCCGGCGAAGAGAAGAAGCAGTTCTCCATGCATTCCTTCGGTGCCGTGTTCGTTGAAGTGCACGTTGACCCGGACCTTTGCACGGTGCGCGTGCCGCGCATAGTCGCCTGCTACGACGTAGGTACGGTGCTGAACGCGAAGACCGCGCGCAGCCAGTTCATGGGCGGCATTGTCTGGGGCCTCGGCATGGCGCTGATGGAGAAGACGGAGATGGACTGGCGCTACGGCCGTGCGGCCAACGCCAACTTGGCCGACTATCACGTGCCGGTGAATGCCGATATCGGCGATATCGACATCGTGGCGCTTCCGGGCAACGACACTCATTTCAACGAGCTGGGTGCGCGGGGCATCGGCGAGATCGGCATCGTCGGCGTGGCCGCCGCGGTGGCCAACGCGGTCTATCACGCCACAGGCAAACGGGTGCGCGACCTGCCGCTTACTTTGGATAAGATTGTTTAAATGTTCCCTTGAAAAATAGTCGCGGACACTCCTCATAGGCGAAAACCTTGATTCTCGAAAGATGTGTGATGACTAAAGTCGCGGAAAGAACTTCCCGTCGCACGCAATTCCAGCTGAATTGGCGATTCGCGTCCTTGGTGACGCCAGTTGTCTGCATGTCCGTCAAAGTATTGCGCAGACGTTCAACTGCGGTGAAGTTAAGTTGACACTCCCGCGCCAAGACCTTCTTTAATGCCTGAACCTTGCGTACGTCAGCTGCATTGCGGCGTCGAATTTCGAGGAGCTCCTTCGCCACGAAAATCAGAATCGCGATGTACGCAGTTGCCGGGAAAAATTGAGAGAGACTGGGAAGCCCAGATAGAACATCGCTAAAAAATTTCATCATGGCACGAGTATACGCAACAATCTCGCGAACTGCAGCGCTGAGTTGACCGATCGGAACTTCGAAAAATTGCTGTCACCAGATCAGAAGTTGATGTCTTTAGCGTTCATTTTTCCGTAGTCATCGATCGAAGCCTTGGCTTTGCCGAACCTTGTCTGCGAGTATTGCGCAGCAACCGCGGACAAGATGCGCGCTACCCGTTCGCTATTTGCCGCTTAGGCCGAACTACGTATTGAATAAGCGTTCTTCGACGATGGCGGCGCAATGATCCACAAATTTCTTTTTCTCTTCACGCGCATTCTCGAAAATATTCTGGAGCGCCTGGTTCATCCTGCGGTGATGGTCGCCGCGACTTAACATTTGCGCTGAGATAAATCTCAACTTCGAGTCACGGAACTGACCAATCGTCATGACGGTAACTACTCCTGTCGCGCCAGGAAACGGGAACCTCAGGTTTTCGCCATTGGTGCCAGCATCCACGTTGGTAAAGAGCACATGTCGCTCACCGTCGGTGACGTTGGGGCATGGGACCGACAATGCGCCGAAATCTGTTTGATAGCTATATACCTCACCGAAGCTGAAACCATGCTTGATGATGTTTTGACCGTTCTTCGGCGGGTCGTATTCGTACAGCTCGCCAGTCGAGTATGCATGGTGACCGAAATTGAGGCTTTTGTAGACCTCAGGGAAAAATGCTTTCAAGGCGAATCGCTGGATATCTATCTTGTCATGAGCGTCCAGTTCGGACTCACCTCGGATCACATCAAGGAGAAGTTGCCGACGGCGCTCGTTGATACTAAGCGATTTGAGTTTCTGGTTGAACTGCTCCGTTTCAATCGTCTGTAGAAGTTCCATCGGATCGGTCCAGATTTTCGGCGGAGTGCGTTCGCTGCTCGAGTTGTCCATTGCGCCTCGCATGTTTGGAAGATACTCAGTATAGTAATTCTTTTATGCAACTTGTTGCTAGGCGCTCAGTCCTTGTGAATTTGTAACTTTATATTTGAAAGGGAGTTCTTCTGGGTACTATTATCAATCGACTGCTGATAATCCTGCTTGCTTTCACGTCTCAGTGTTTGCCTGCCGTCAGCTTTGCAGCTGAGTTTTCAGATGGTTACGGAGGCGTTCCTGCTCTGCGTGTGATCTCAGCAACGGGCCGTCAAAACATCCTTGTTGGCTCACTGCACGTGGGGCATGAGAGATTGATACAGCCGGACCCAGGCAAAATCAAAGGCATGCGGCGTTTGGTATTTGAGCATTTTATTTCAGCTCCCCGCCACAAGGATGAGCCAAATGAGAATGGAAAACTGTCGCCATGGGCTTTGAACCTGAGGCCGGATCAGCTTACGGTTTTGCGAGACCGAGCTCGCTGCATCACCTCTGCGGAGGGTTTCAAAAAGGCGTTGTATTCGCAAAGTGCGGAAAGCATGTCCATGTTCGCCTCTGTTCGTTGTCCACCTGTTGCTCTCATGTCGCGGGAGATGATTTTTGCTGCTTCTTCAGTCAAATCGGGATGGAAAATTGATTTCCTGGAGTCTCCACAAGAAATTGCAAGAGCAAGGGATGCTGTGCCCGAACGTCTTTACGAAGTTGCTCTGCGCAGAGCCTTGGGCACTGATTTAGACAGAATTTACGATCATATTGTGTCGGCACTGAACGTCGGTGATTACGATTCAGTACTCAAAGCGATCGATGCGGCGTTTGATAGTGAAGCAGAGGTCAGGCTCCACAATGAGATTAAGATTTTCCAGCGTAACCGTTTGTGGTTACCACGACTCCAGAAAGTTCTGGATGAAGGCGGAGCCGTTATCGTAGTTGGAGCCGCACACCTTCCAGGGGATGCTGGGCTGATTGCCCAGTTGCGAAAAGCTGGCTACACAGTGACGCCCATCAAATTGCCGCCGCGGTCCAGCTAATTTAATCTAGGCTGAAAAGCCCAATCGACTTAAACGACTCGAGGTGACTAAAGCCGGCATACCTATGGCAGCTAATTTTTCGTTGCGGTCATTTCGATAAGCGTAGTGCGTAGCGTTTCAATCGCTTCGTCAAAGTCTGGATTGAAGTTCAGAGTATCGACCGCTTCGAATTGCACTTTTAAGGGCGCATAACGGGTCTCTAAATGCGTGAGCAAGATCTCCGCATGTCTTACCATCAGCGATGCATGTTGCATCAGTTCCTCTCGCTCATGCCGAACGACGAGCGCGAAGTCAAAAATATCTCTCCCAGTAATTCGATCGCCTCGATGCCACATCTTCTTCGCAATAATTTCAGCCGAAGTTTCGACCCTGACATCTCTGCCGAGAAGCGTGATCCATTCAAAACCAGGTGTTGTTAAGTTCGGTGCTGCGACGAAGTCGATTTCCCCTTCGGGCAAGTAGAGCTTGACGTAGCCGGCAGCCTCGACATACTCGGTGGTCAGCGATTCTACGACCTCGCTTAGCCTTGGATTAACGAAACCCAAGGACTGTGGGTCCGGCACAAATATATCGATGTCTTTACTGAAGCGGTGGCCGTAACGAAGCATAAGGACTGTACCGCCCCCGAAGGTCCAAAACGGATTGTCGCGACCGTGCTTCGCAATCTCATCGATCGCTATTAGTGCACTCTTGAATAGCGTTTCCCAGGTGGTGGGGAGCGTGCCTTCAGTCAGTGCTGCCAAACTTCCCGACATATGTGCCATTCTTTCGCAAGGCGCTGTAGGTTTTTCATGATCTTGCTTGAAGGGACCTCATTGCTCGCTGCCTCAGATACCGCTTTGACGAGCACTGGCAGAGGCGTTTCTTCTAGCAGCGCCATGACGTGAGGTTGGAATTCTGTCGGTATATCGCCAGTTCGTAGCAGGTCGGACAGGGTGTCAGGAGTCAGAATGACGCGATAGCTTGTACTAGCACTCTTAGCCGCTGTGGCCAACCCACTCTTTATGCTGGACGCTTCATTTGCCTGGAGGTTGATCCCGAGGACATCCAAAATTACATTGAGCTTGGCATATCCCATGTCGTTTAGCGTGCCGTTCTCAAGTCTATTGACAGTGGCGCGTGACAGCCCGACCAACTTTGCAACTTGCTCCTGAAGCAGGCCCAGTTGGGTCCGGTGCTGCTTCACTTTGGCGCCGATCTGCCGCAGGTTCACGTTTGGCCCTCATTAGTTCGTGTAAAGTATAAGTTACATATTAGCACAAGCTACCTATCTAGTTTCATAACCACGTTTGTTTAAGGGCAAGGCGGAGTTGCGAAAAGCGTCCGCGCCTATATTTCGGTGTCCGTGACTTTATTTCGTACTCCGCGACTTCTTTTCTATTGATCATTTAAAAGTCAACTCCAGGCATCCGCACGATTTTAAAAATAATTTGCACGCTAACGATTAGTGCGCTATATTTCGACTCAAGCGCTTAGTGCGCTAATCATTAACGAGCTAATCAAAGGAGAAATACCATGACCAAGACCATCAAATCCGCCCTGATCGCTGCCTCCCTGCTGGCTGGCGCCGCCCAAGTCCACGCTGCCGAAGACACCACCGTCGTGCTGGTGCACGGCGCTTTCGCCGACGGCTCCGGCTGGAACAAGGTGATCCCGATCCTGCAAAAGCAGGGCGTGAAAGTGGTGTCGGTGCAGAACCCGCTGACTTCCCTGGCGGACGACGCGGCCTTCGCCCAGCGCGTGATCGATGCACAGAGCGGCAAGGTGGTGCTGGTGGGCCATTCCTGGGGCGGCGCCGTGATTACCCAGGCCGGCGCCAGCGACAAGGTGAAGGCACTGGTCTACGTGGCCGCTTTCGCTCCATCGGAAGGCGAGGCAATTGGTGAACTGGGCAAGGACTTCCCACTGCCACCGGGCATTGCGACCCTGAAGCCTGACAATAATGGCTTCATCTACCTGTCGGCCGAGTCGATGGCCGTCAACTTCGCGCAGGACCTGACCCCGGCCGAGCATCGCCTGATGACCGCGACCCAGGGCCCAATCAAGGCCAGCGCCTTTGGCGACAAGGTCGACGTGGCTGCATGGAAGACCAAGCCAAGCTACTACATCGTCGCTTCCAAAGACCGCATGATCGATCCGGGCCTGCAAAAAACTTTCGCCGCCAAGATCAACGCCACCATCACCACGCTGCCGACCAGCCACGTGCCAATGGCGTCGCAACCGGATGCTGTGGCCAAGGTGATCCTGGCTGCGGTCAAGCGTTAATGGCCAGAGGGGGCTGTGCTAAAGTACGCGCCATGGAAAAACGCACGCCCCCAACGCTGGACCAGCATCTCTGCTTCAAGCTGTATTCGACTTCGCTGAAGATGACGCAGCTGTACAAGCCGATCCTGGCTCCGCTCAACCTGACCTATCCGCAATACTTGGTAATGGTCGTGCTGTGGGAAGAGGAAGGGCTGGGCATCAAGGGCCTGGCCGAGCGCCTGCAGCAAGATCCTGGTTCGATCACGCCCCTGGTCAAACGGTTGGAAGCGGAGGGCTATCTGGTGCGCGACCGCGATCCGAACGATGAACGCAACCGCGTGCTGACGCTGACCGACCAGGGCCGCAAGCTGCGCGTCGAAGGCTGGAAGGTGAGCCAGCAGATTGCCGAAGCATGCGCCATCACGGCGGGCGACGTGGAGCGCTTGGCGGCGGGCCTCGATAAATTAAGCGGCAACCTCAGTTAAGGTTGGTGCGTATCCATTCCAGCATATCGAGCCAGATGCGCTGGACTTCCGCGTCCGACGGCATGGCCTGGGCGTGCGGCAGTTCGATGGTGATCACGGGCACCTGCTTGTGCTGGCCGCTGTAGTTGCCTAGCGAGCCTGGGTAGACTCCCACTTTCCGATAACTCAGGCGGCCGAATTTGCGCGGCGGTTCGGCGTCGCCGTCGAAATCCAGCACGCCGAACGGCGCATGCACCGACACGATCAGGTCGGGGCGGAAATTCTCAATGGTTTGATGTACCCAGCGGCTTTCCGGCTCCGATAGCGGGCTTTTGCCGGGGAAGCGGCGCGGGTCGCTGCGGGTGACCTTGGCCCAATAGCGCGGGGCTTCGCGCTGCCAGTCAGGCGTCGGGAAGTTGCGGTTCAGGTCTACGCCGTGGGCGTTGACGCGCTGGGGCTTGGCGGCAAGCAGGCCGTCGGGGTTGAGCAGCGGCGCCACTTTCCAGTGCAGGCCTTGCGCGGCCGGCGTGTCCATCGTTTGCAGCCAGCGGAAGACCAGGGCCGAGGCGCTGGGTTCGTCGCCGTGGATGCCGCCTAGCAGCAGTACGCGCGGCGCGCTTGGTGCGGCAGCGATGTCGCGCTCCAGGATTGGGAAACCGTTATTGGATTTGGCGCCGCTCGGCGTCACCGCGCTTTGGCGGCAGGCCGATGCCGAAACGGTCGGCAGGCGGGCGGCGAGGCGGTCGCACCACGGCGCCGCCACCGGCTGCGTTGCAGCGTGGACTGTTGCGCAGGACAGCAGGCAGGCCGCCAGGCCCGCCAGGCGCAAACTTAAGCGAACACTTTCTTCAGCCATGCCGAGATATGCTGCACTTCTTCGGCACATGCCGAGTGCTGCATTGGGTAGTCATGCCATTCGATCTGGTAGCCCAGTTGCTTGAGCAGGTCGCGCGAGGCAGTGGCGCGGCCGATCGGGATTACCGGGTCCATCGTGCCGTGCACCATGAAGATCGGGGTTTCCTGGTTGGCGGCGTGGCGCTCCGCAGCGGCCTTGTCGGCCAACGGCAGGTAGCCGGAAAGGCACATCAGGCCAGCCAGCTTTTGCGGGAAGCGCAGGCCCGCCATCAGCGTCATGGCGCAACCTTGCGAGAAGCCGCCCAGCACGATGCGGTGGGCAGGAACGCCGCGCGCGATTTCACGCTCGATCAGCGCGTCGACCAGGATCTGCGATTCGCGCAGGCCTTTTTCGTCTTCCTGGCGACCCAGGTCGTTATGCACGATGTCGTACCACGAGCGCATGACGTAGCCGCCGTTGATCGACACCGGCATTGTGTTCGCATGCGGGAAGATGAAGCGGATGCCCGGCAGGCCGGCCAAATCCAGCTCGTTGACGATAGGCGCCCAGCCTTCGCCGCTATCGCCCAGGCCGTGCATCCAGATGACGGAAACTTCAGGATTCGGTGCGGTGTCGATGACGATGGAGTCCAGCAGGTGGGTCATGCGTTGTCCTTCTTGCGAATAGCGGATTTAGGGCGGAATGCCTTGCACACCGCATAGTTGGTTTCGGCGTAAGGGCCGCCGATCAAGTCGATGCAGTATGGGACGGCGGCGAAGACGCCGCCGACGATCTGCTTGCCGTCGGCGTCTTTCAGGCCTTCCAGGGTTTCCTTGATGGCTTTCGGCTGGCCGGGCAGGTTGATCACCAGCGCAGCATGATCGGCGCTCTCGCGGATCACGGCGACCTGGCGCGACAGGATGGCGGTCGGCACAAAGGCCAGGCTGACCTGGCGCATTTGCTCGCCGAAGCCCGGCATTTCCTTGGTGGCGATGGCCAGCGTGGCTTCCGGCGTCACGTCGCGGCGCGCCGGGCCGGTGCCGCCGGTGGTCAGCACCAGGTGGCAGTGCGCGTTATCGACCAGGTCCACCAGGGTGGACTCGATTTGCGGGCGTTCGTCGGGGATCAGGCGGGTTTCGAAACGCACCGGCGTCGTCAGGGCGCTGCGCAGCCACTCTTCCAGGGCAGGGATGCCCTGGTCCTGGTACACGCCGCCGCTGGCGCGGTCGGAGATGGAAACCAGGCCAACGACGAGGGTTTCGTCACTCATGGTCTTCGTCGTCCGGAGCGTCGACATCGACTTCTTCGCCTGGCGACGGCTCGGCGGCGGGCGCCTTTTGCAGGTCTTTCAGGATCTGGAAGATTTCGCGGTAAGCTTTCGGCGGCTTGTTCTCGGCCTGCTCCTTGCGGGCATTACGGATCAGGGTGCGCAGGTGCTGCACGTCCAGGTGCGGCGCTTCTTCCAGCAGCACGGTCAGCGCCTTGTCGTCGGCCAGCAGCTTGTCGCGGCGGCGTTCCAGGGCGTGCAGGGCGGCGGTATCGGCCTTGGAGGCGCCTTTCCAGCCCTCGATGGTGCGCTTGATGGCTGCCACTTCCTCTTCCGACAGGGTGCGCATCTTCTTGCCGATGAATTGCATCTGGCGGCGGCGGCCTTCGTGATTGTTGATATTCTGGCATTCCAGAATGACATCGCGCACGTCTTCCGGCATCGGCACGCGCTTGACGCGGTCGCGCGGCGCTTCCACCAGTTCTTTACCCAGCGCCTGCAGGGCGTCGGACTGGCGTTTCAATTCGGTTTTGGAAGGGCGTTCGTATTCTTGTTCGAACTCGCTGGACTGGAAGCCAACTGAGCCACGGTTTGGATTAGGCATGATATAAGGGCAGGGGGTAGGCACACCCTACCTGTAAAAACAGTAAACGGCTGCTATGATAACTGTTTTAATGCCAAGCCTCCCAAAAAGACCCATGAGCGAATCCGCCTTTGCCTATTCCCAGGACCAGCTGAAACAGCTGGCACGCGACGTTTTGAAGTATGCGCGCGAGCAGGGCGGCACCGATGCAGCCGTTGAGATCAGCGAAGGCAGCGGACTCTCGGTGTCGGTCCGCAAGAGCAAGATCGAAACGATCGAGCAAAACCGCGACAAGGGGATCGGCGTTACGGTCTTCATTGGCAAGAAGCGCGGCAATGCCAGCACCTCCGATTTTTCCCAGTCTTCGCTGAAGGCGACGGTGGAAGCGGCCTACAACATCGCCCGCTTCACGGCGGAAGACGATTGCGCCGGCCTGGCGGAAGAAGATCTGCTGGAAAAGAATCCGCAAGACCTGAAACTGTTCTACCCATGGGCGATCTCCACCGAAGAAGCGGTGGCCCTGGCGCAGCGCGCCGAGGCGGCGGCCTTCGCGGTCGATCCGCGCGTGACCAATAGCGAAGGCGCCGGCGTGCATGTGCAACAGTCGCATTTCGTGTCGGCCAACTCGCGCGGCTTCATTGGCGGCTACCCCTATTCGCGCCATACCCTGTCGGTGACCCCGATTGCCGGCAAAGGCGCCAAGATGCAGCGCGACGACTGGTACACGTCGGTGCGCGACCCGAAGAAAATGGCCAGCGCCGAAGCAGTCGGCCGCTACGCCGCTGAACGCTCGCTGGCCCGCCTGAATGCGCGCAAGCTGGCTACCCGTACCTGCCCGGTGCTGTTCGAGGCGCCGCTGGCGGCCGGCCTGCTGGGCGCCTTCGTGCAGGCCACTTCGGGCGGTGCGCTGTACCGCAAGTCCACCTTCCTGCTCGATACGCTGGGCAAGGAAGTCTTCCCATCCCACATCCAGGTCAAGGAAGACCCGCATGTGGTGGGCGCTATCGGCTCCGCCCCGTTCGATGAAGAAGGCGTGCGTACCCACAAGCGCGACGTGGTGAAGAACGGCGTACTGCAAGGCTACTTCCTGTCGACCTACTCGGCGCGCAAGCTGGGTATGAAAACCACCGGCAATGCGGGCGGTTCGCACAACCTGACCATCACTTCCTCGAACACCAGGAAGGACGACGACTTCGCCGCCATGCTGCGCAAGATGGGCACCGGCCTGCTGGTGACCGAGTTGATGGGCCAGGGCACCAACTATGTCACCGGCGATTACAGCCGCGGCGCTTCCGGTTACTGGGTCGAGAATGGCGTGATCCAGTACCCGGTCGAAGAGATCACCATCGCCGGCAATATGAAAGACATGTTCCGCGACATCGTCGGCATCGGCACCGATACCCTGGTGCGCGGCACCAAGAACACCGGCTCGATCTTGATTGAAAAGATGGTGGTTGCTGGAAACTAAATATTTCCATACACTGTTTCCAAACAACCCCTAAGGAGACAGTACGTATGGAACGTCGTTCCTTTATCAAAAAGGCGGCAGCGGGTGCCGGCGCAGGAGTTATCGCCACACCAGCCATCGCTGCCGAACTGCCTGCAATTAACTGGCGCCTGGCATCCAGCTTCCCTAAATCCCTCGACACCATCTACGGCGCGGCCGATACGTTCACCAAGCGCGTATCACAGCTGACCGGAGGTAAATTCAATATCCGCGTGTTCGCGGCCGGCGAAGTAGTGCCTGGCCTGGGCGTGCTGGACGCGGTGCAGTCGGGTACCGTGGAGTGCGGTCATAGCGCCTCTTACTACTACTACGGTAAGGATGCGACGTTCTCCTTCGACTGCGCGGTGCCTTTCGGCCTGACCTCGCGCCAGCAGACTGCCTGGTACGACCAGGGCGGCGGCAAGGAGCTGCTGCGCGCCCACTTCAAGGACTACGGCATCATCAACTTCATCGCCGGTAACTCGGGCACCCAGATGGGCGGCTGGTTCCGCAAGGAAGTCAAATCTGTGGCCGACCTGAAGGGCACCAAGATGCGTATCGCCGGCCTGGCCGGCAAGGTGATGGAGCGCCTGGGCGCCGTGCCGCAGCAGCTGGCTGGCGGCGACATTTACCCTGCGCTGGAAAAAGGCACCATCGATGCGGCGGAATGGGTCGGCCCATACGACGACGAGAAGCTTGGCTTCTACAAGATCGCGCCGTACTACTACTATCCAGGTTGGTGGGAAGCTGGCGCTTCGTTCTCGCTGTACGTGAACATCAAAGAATGGGAAAAGCTGCCGAAGGAATACCAGGCCGCGCTGGAATGCGCTTCCTACGAGGCGCACGTTGTGATGCAGGCCGAGTACGACTTCAAGAACCCGACCGCCCTGGGCCGCCTGCTGAAGAACGGCGTCAAGCTGCGCAACTACTCGCCGGACATCATGGATGCCGCCTACAAGGCGACCATCGAGCAGATGAACGAAGAGGCTTCCAAGAACTCCAAGTTCGCCAAGATCTACGAACCATGGAAGCGCTTCCGCAGCGACCAGAACCAGTGGGCCTCGATCGCCGAGTCCACCATCCAGAACTACCTGATCAAGGCTGGCCGAGGTAAGTAAACCAGCCAAGCGCCGCAGCCGCCATTTGGCGCTGCGGCGTGTAGTTCAGCGTTCGCTATTTCTGCATATGAATTTGCAACCAGTAGCCTTCCCACGGCGCATCTGAAAATCTGATGCTTGCGACGTGCGATCGCACGCATTCTGAATATTTAGTCTCTGGCGAAACCAGAATTTTCAAAGGCACGCCTTGTTTTGACAAATTCACTAACAGTGAGAAATCCTCGTCTATACCTTCCGGTGCAGTTTTCCGGCACTGATTAACGATGGGCGTTAATTTAACTCCACCTTCCTGAGCATTTTTTTCTTCCCAAGCCATGCCGTCGGGTGAGCGTGAATCTCTATTTGATTGTGCGCGCAAGTTTTCGAACGACGGGCCGCTGTCCGCAATTGCACCATTGGCGTAAAGGAACGTCAGGAGGACGAATGAGCTGATTGTTTTCATCAATTTTCACTTTCTCTAATTGACCGAATTCGTGCGGTCCTTCCCCTAATGTAAATTTCCCAGCGCCTTGGTTGTAAGCGGGAAGTGCGCCTTGCTTCCAAAGTTGCGCAAAGGCGAGCTGTACTCGAAACCTACGGCGAGCAAATCACGCAAGTCATGCTGCGATTCACTTTTCATTTGCCTTACCATCACTGAAAACTTTTCATCGCCGACCTGATCAAGGAGTTGCAGCAACACGGCGCCATGATCGTAGCAGCCAGCTCCGCCGCCGCAATGCACCTTTACAAGTAATTCAAGCGCACGCTCGTCTCCCCGCAAAGTCTGTCTAAACCAGTAGCGATAACGAAAATTCTCTATAACCGACTGCCCAGTGAAAAGTGCTCCGCCAAGTTGAATGCCGTGTGAAGTAGCTCGCGGCAAAGCAAAATAAATAACCGAACAAGTGACCAAGGTGAGTATTGCAAACAAGGATCGCTTGAGTAGATGTGGCATACATGAACTCGTTTGAATTAGCCAGAGTGGCTCCTGATGGAGGCCATCCAGGCCAGCATACCATCTTGCCCAAACGAATAGAGGTTGCAGGTGGTTCGCCCAACAGCGTATGTCGTTTCCGCTGAAATGAGCCGCTGTTTTCTGCTGTTTTCCGCTGTTTCGCGCTGTTTTTTTGGAGCAGCTGTGTGATCCACGAAAAAGCAGCGGAAATCAGCGCGTTTCAGCGGAAAACAGCGGCGGAAAACAGCGTGAAAGACATACGGACTATTGGCTATACCCGCCAACACACATCCGCGCTAAGGCTTTCCGAGCAGGCAAGTAAGCAGGGCGCGCGCTGCGGCGGTCATCCGGCGCTGCGGTGTGTAGATCAGCGAGAAGGGCCGGCTGCGGCCCTTCAATTCCGGCAGCACCTCCACTAGCGCGCCGCGCTCCAGGCGCTCCTGTGCGATGAAGCGGAAGGTTTGGCAGATGCCAAGGCCCGCTTCCGCCAGCGATACTGTTCCCAAGGCGTCATCGGTCACTTGCAGCGCAGATTCGGGTGGCCAGTCCAGTTCTTCGCCCTTGCGCATGAATTGCCAGGGAAAGGAGCGGCCCGTGCTGGGCAGCAGGAAGGTCAGGCAGTCGTGCTGCGCCAGCGCTTCGAGGTTGCGGGGCAAACCGCGCCGCTGCACGTACGTGGGTGAGCAGACCAGCACCAGTTCAGCATCTTCCAGTTTGCGGGCGATCATGCCGCTGTCCTTCAACACGCCCTGGCGGATCGCGAAGTCGAAATTTTCGGCCGCCAGGTCGACATTGCGGTTGGTGATATTCAATTCGACGCGCACTGCAGGATAACGTTCGGAGAATTGATGCAGCAGGGCTGGCAGGCGGTAATGGCCGAAGGTAGTGGGAGCGCTGATGCGGATTCGGCCCGTCACTTCGCCCCCCTCGGCCTGCACGGCGCGTTCGGCGTCGTCGATCAGGGACAGCGCGGCGCGGGTCTGCTCCAGGTACAGGCGGCCGGCGTCGGTCAGGCCCAGGCTGCGGGTGGTCCGGCGCAGCAGCTGGGTGCCGAGGCGCTTTTCGAGTCGTGCCAGAGCACGGCTTACCACTGAGGGTGTGGTGGACATGGCGACTGCGGCCGCCGTCAGCGAGCCGCGCTCCACGACCGTCACAAAGGTCTCGACATCGCTCAAATGGTCGTATTTCCGGCTCATTATTGCCTTTAAGGGAAAAATGGTTTGGCTGGCAGGTAGTTTATCGCCGTTGGAGGTTTGAATAAAGTAGCACCATCAAATCACCAAGGAGCACACCATGTTCAAGAAATTCACCGCAATCGCCCTCGCCGCCGCCGCACTGAGCGCCAGCGCCGCCCACGCCGGCAACGTGCTGGTCGTCCTGTCCGACGAGTCCACGCTGGACCTGAAGGCCGGTAAAACCTTCCAGACCGGCTTCTACCTCAATGAGCTGATGCAGCCAGTGAAGATGCTGCTGGACGCCGGCCACACCGTGAGCTTCGCCACCCCGACCGGCAAGGCGCCGACCATGGACAAGGGGTCGGTCAACGCCATGTTCTTCGGTGGCGACCAGGCTGCACTGGAAACGCACCAGAAGCTGCTGGAGCAGCTGCGCCTGACCGACAGCGCCAACTCGCCCGTCATCAGCCTGGCGCGCGTCGAGCAGCAAGGCTACGGCAAGTACGACGCTGTCTATGTCCCGGGCGGCCACGCGCCGATGCAGGACCTGCTGACCAGCCCCGCATTGGGCAAGGTGCTGGCCGCCTTCCACCAGGACGGCAAGACAACCGCCCTGGTCTGCCACGGCCCGATCGCGCTGCTGTCCGCCATGCCGGACGCCAAAGGCTTCGCCATGAAGATGGCGCAAGGCGCCACGCCAACGCAGCCGAAATGGATCTACTCCGGCTACAAAGTGACCGTCTTCACCAACGACGAAGAGGAAGCGTCCAAAGGCCAGCTGGCCGGCGGTGAAATGAAGTTCTACCCGGAGACTGCGCTGGTAAAGGCTGGCCTTAAATTCTCCAAGGCCGCGAACTGGCAGGGCAATATGGTGACCGACCGCGAACTGGTCACCGGCCAGAATCCGGCCTCGGCGCCGCTGGTGGGCAAGGAATTGCTGGCACGCCTTCAAAAGTAATATGATGGGCGCATGAGCTATGCGCCCAACCCCGAAGGACTGCGCTCCGCCTTTGCCGCGGAGCGTTTTACGTTTGACGAGACCACCATTCAGTTCGCGCTGGCCGAAGGCGGCGGGCTAGTCGTCGGCAACGGCAAGATTGCCGCCGGCGATGCGCAGGCCGATCCCGCGCCGGCCCCGTTCACGCAATGCGTACCGAACGGAGAATATCCGGTGACGCTGGCGCTGGCCCGCTTCGACAATGGCGAGGATCGCATTTCGTATGCGCGAGTGCTGCTAGACGATGCGCCCGCTGCCCATTGGTACCCCGCACTCACAGCTGACCAGGACGCGCGCACGCTGAAGGATGATGAAATCTTCGGTTATGCCGTGGAGTCCGGGACCGCCTGCTTCGCCAGCGGCGAGAGCCGCGTCGAATTCGCGGTCGGTGCCGGCAATCGAAACTACGCCTCCTACTTCGCTTACGATTCCGCCGGCCGGGTGGTGGCGCTGGTCACCGATTTCGCCGTGGTACCGGGCATTCGCGATCTGCCAAGCCCCCGCCGCAGCTGGTGGCATCGCCTGCTTTTATTCTGGAAGTGACAATCTGCCAGATTTAAAAGGTATGCCGCCGGATAAAATAGCGGTATGGATAATCTTTCGACCAATGAACGCGTTTTATGGCATGGCGTCCCGCGCCAGGGCCTGATGCTGCGTGGGGCGGACGTGCTGATGATTCCATTCAGCTTGCTATGGGGCGGTTTCAGCGTGTTCCTCGAATACACGGTGATGCGCTCCGATGCACCAATGGTGCTGCGCCTGTGGAGCATTCCCTTCGTGCTGATGGGCGCCCATATGGTCGGCGGCCGTTTCGTGCTCGAGGCCTGGCAGCGCGCCAGGACTGATTACATGGTGACCAACGACCGCATCTTCATCCGTTCCGGGATTTTCCGCCGCCGTGTGCAAACCATTGAGCTGCGCACGATGGGCGAATTCGCGTTAACGGAAAGCGGCAAAGGCGAGGGCACTATTTCGTTCGGTGTTTCGCAGGCGGGCAACCGCTTCAGCGGCCTGGCTGCCTGGCCGGGCGACGACACCATCCCTCGCTTCGACACAATCGCGGATGCGCGCAAGGTGTACGAGATCATTCGCAGCGCGCACTTCGCGGCTGGCCACACGCGACCATTCGGGCAACGTCTGGGTTGAGCGTAGCGCCTGGCCAGCGAGCAAGGCGCAAGCCAGCGCGATAAAAATTAGCTTCATGTTCGCCTCCACAAAGCCGCATGATCGATGCAGATCGCAGCACGGCCTTTGCGGAGGCGCAAAACTGGCAAGTTCAAACGGCCACAACTAACATGAAGCATGGTCAGCAAACGACAAATCGAGCGCCTGCCAGCGCTGAATTTCGAACCGGAAGCCGCCCCGCCGAGCGTGCCGCCGCACCTGCGCGCGCCCGGCCAGCCGGGCTATCCGCAAGCGCGCCAACTGGAGCGGCTGCGTCGCAAGCACGTCACCCGCCTGCGTCAGCTCAACCGCAAATAATCACAGTTCGATGATGTGCGCGCCGCGGTCATGCGTGCGCACGAATTGCTCGATGCCATCCACCGTCACAGTGTCGAAGTGTCCGCGCAGGCGCGGGCCGGTCGGGTGGTCGTCGAATGCGACGTTGGCGCGGAACAGGCGGGCGCCAACGCGCGCGCTCAGGCCAACATCTACGCCGACGGGACGGAAGCCAGCCTCGTTCAACCACTGCTGCGCCTCGGCGCGCGTTTCCACTTTCCCCTGCGGCGCACTGGCTGCGGCCAGCGTCTCCAGCGCCCACTGGTTGGAGTTCTGGTAGCGCGTGGAGAAGGCATAAGCCAGCATGCTGTATTTCGGCTGGTGCAGTCGCTGCGGCGTGCGCGATGCCAGCACCTGCGCCAGGCGTTGCTGCACCTCGGGTGAAGGCAGGATCAATTCCGCTTTGTACTCATACAGGCCACTAAGGAAGAAGTTACCCAGACCGTCGTTGTACATCGCCGAATCGGCCGTGCCGCAATCGTTCAGCAACTGTACCACCACCCAGCGCCCGGCCGGATGATCGCGCCATGCAAAGCCGACGTGGGAATAGCGCAAGCCATACTGCGAAAGATTCTGACCTGCGCGCGCAATGATCGCGACTTGTGCTCCGCTGGCATCCAGTGCTTGCACGCTGCGCTGGGCCAAGTCCAGTGAGCGCTGCACTTCGTCCACCATCATTGGCTTTGGTTCGCAATTCTGGCCTGCCTGCACGGCGCCCGCCGCGGCGCTGAGCAGCATCGCTGCAAGGATTTGCTTCATGGTTTAACTCACGCGGCTATGGTGCATCAAGGCCTTGCCCGCCTCATTCGGGATGAAGGCGATCACCTGGCCTGACACCACCAGCGCGGCGCCAGCCGACATGGCCACTACGCTGACGGTGGTGCCGGCGACCACCGACACGCCTTCCAGCGCCTTGCCGCTGAACTGCACGGTGGCCTTGCTGCCATCGCCGACGGCCTTCACGACGACCACAACGCTTTCGCCCACCACTTCAACGGATTCCACCACCAGCGCACCGGCGCCGGACACCGTCAGCACGGACCCGGCGACCACGACGGCCGACAGGTCGCTCATACCATTACTCATCGTCTGCGAATCGCCTTCCGCCTGGCTGGCGGTGCAGGCCATGGTGAGCATGGCGGCGATCAGGATGCGCTTCATTTCGTACTCCTTGGATGAAAGTGCGGCAATCTTGTCGCTGCCTCGCGCCCAGGGCAATCGTGATCCGCACTGTAGCTCTGGGCCATGCTGGTGGTATCATAATTCGATACTAATTATCGGAATTGCATCCATGTCCAACGTCAGCCGCCTGGTTGAAGCACTCAAACGCCAGCTCAAGGCGCGCGGCATTACCTACGCCGCGCTGGGCCAGAAAATCGGCCTGTCCGAACCGAGCATCAAACGCATGTTCGCCGCCCGTAACTTCACGCTGGAGCGGCTGGAGCAAGTGCTGGCGGTGCTGGACATGGACTTTGCTGAACTGGCGCAAGCGAGCGCCGACACGCCGCAGCTCATATCGCAGCTGACCTACGCGCAGGAAAAGGAAATCATCAGCGACACCAAGCTGCTGGTGGTAGCGGTGCTGGCGTTGAACCAGGTGCCGATCGAAGAAGTCGTGGCCAACTACAAGATCAGCGCGGCCGAAGCGACGGCCTGCTTGCTAAGGCTCGACAAGATCGGCTTCCTGATGCTCAAGCCGAACAACAAGGTCAAGCTGCTGGTGTCGCGCACCTTCAGCTGGCTGCCGAACGGCCCGATCCAGGCATTCTTCCGCGACGAAGCGTATGGCGATTATTTCGACAGCCGTTTCGACGGCCATCATGAAGTGCAGCGGCTGGTGAGTGTAATGCTGTCGCAGCAATCGACGCGCGCCTTGCTGGAACGATTGAAGCAGGTGGCGGACGAATTCTCGCTGCAGCACCAGGATGATGCGCGGCTGCCGTGGGAACAGCGCCGCGCCGTGACCTTCATGCTGGCAGCGCGCCCGTGGATACCGAAGGCATTCCGGGCGCTGCTGCGCGGATAGAGCTTAGAAGTTGCGCAGGGTGCGCAGGACTGGCTGCAGCACGTCCGAACCCAGCTTGGCGGAACGGGCGCCGTTCCAGCCTACCAGTTCGTCCGGGTCGTTGGCGTTGTCCTTGAACGGCAGTTCCAGGGTCAGCGACAGGCAGCCGAACAGGTGGGTGATGTGCGGCGAACCCATGGTCAGCACCTCCGGGGTGTATGGCGAGTCAGGGTAGCCATGCTCGGACTGGAAGTCTGGCGATGCCAGCTTGAAGTCGGCGATGAACTTGTCCTGGGCGGCCTTCTGCTCCTTGGTGAAGTTCGGCAGGGCGTCGCTGCCGGCCACGAAGACGTAAGGCAGGCCTTCGTCGCCGTGCACATCCAGGAACAGGTCGCAGCCGATTTCCTTCATCTTTTCGCGCACCAGGAAGACTTCCGGCGAACGCTCCATGGTTGGCTCGTTCCACTCGCGGTTCAGGTTCGCGCCGGCGGCGTTGGTGCGCAGGTTGCCGCGCACGGAGCCGTCCGGGTTCATGTTCGGCACCACGTAGAAGCAGGCGTCCTGCAGGCACTGGCGGGCGTATGGGTTGGACGCGTCGAGCAGGGCTTCGACCATGCCTTCCACGAACCATTCAGCCATGGTTTCGCCTGGGTGCTGGCGTGCGATGACCCAGACCTTTTTCTCGGCCTGCTGGTCGCCGATGATCAGCAGGTTCATGTCGCGGCCTTCCACGGTGCTGCCCAGGTCCACCAGTTCGGCGTCCGGGTGCAACTGCGCGGAGTCCAGCAGCGACAGGTGGCGTTCCCACGAATACGGCTCGAAGTAGGCGTAGTAGACCGAATCGTGTTCCGGCGCGTGCTCGATGGTCATCACTTCGCCATCGAAGGAGGTCGGGACGCGGAACCAGTTGTCGCGGTCATAGGAGGCGACGGCGTTGTAGCCTTTCCAGCCTTCAGCATAAGCAGCCTTGCCAGCGTTCAGGAAACGGATGGACAGCGGCACGGCTTGCGCGCCCTGCACCCGGAAGTAGAACCACTGGGTGATGTCCGCGTGGGAGTCCTTGCGGATATTGACGTCGATATCGCCTGCGGAGGTAACGCTGACGACATCGATGGCGCCAGCATCGAACTGGCTGCTGATTTTGATAGACATTGTGTGTCCTGTCGGAAAATTTAAAGCGCTGTTGCGCGAAGGCCGACATGATACCAAATTCACTACTAGTCGGTCAGCAAAGCCCCTGCTGACAGGTCGTTGGGCAGTTTCAGGCCCCAACGCTGGAGCTGCTTGCGGCTGAAGTAAAAGCGGCCGCGGTCGGCAGTAACGGGGTAGATGGCGGAGGGCTGGGCGCCGCCCAGGATACGCAGTGCGATATCGCCGGCGGCCTTGCCCTGGTCGTAGCCGTACAGCACCAGGCCGCCGGCAGTCTTGTCGGCGCCGACGGCCCAGTCCCAGAAGCCGAAGGTGGGCACGGGCGCGTGCTCGGAAGTCCAGCGCGCCACCTCGTCGCGCGTGTTGACGCTGCGGCCTTCCTTGTCGTGCAGGGCCTGGTAAAGGCCGATGAAGATCAGGTCGTATTTGTCGCGGGCTGCGACCACCTCGTGCTGCCATTCTTCCCAGTTGGTGATCAGCTTCAGGTCGACCTGGATGCCGGAGACGTCCTGGCTGGTCATGTCGCCAAAAGTTTCCTTGCGCACGACCTGGGAGGTGACGTCGGTATCGAACAGCACCAGCGCGCGCTTGGCTGACGGCAAAAGGCGCCGCACCAGGGCGATGTTGCGCTTCATGTTCGGGCGTTCCAGCACGCCGGTGATGTTGCGATAGCGCTGGGTGTCGAAATATTCGCGCGGATTGTTGTTGATGCCGAGGTAGACCACCGGCGTGGAAGTGGCGCCCAAGCGGTCGCACAGCAGCTTGAGCGCGGCGTCGTCGCCCAGGATCACTATGCCCGGCTTGAGCTGCTCGTAGCGCGCCCAGGCCTGGTCGGCCATGGCGGCGTGCTGGGACTTGGGCAGGCGCTTAGTGTCCATCTGGAAGTACTCGAGCTTGTAATGCTCGCCGAGGGTGTCTTCCAGCGCCTTCTTGTAGGCAACATCCCAAGCCATTTCGACGTTATAGCTCTCCACGACCAGGATCGTATCCGGCCCCGCCCGGCTTGCCAGGGGCAGCAGCAACAATAGACAGGCAAACCAGTTACGCCAGGACATGTTCCCTCCTCAAAATGTCCACCTTGGGGTCAGGAACGAATGTGGACATTTTCGCTCGCGAAATGTCCACATTCGTTCCTGACCCCAAGGTGGACATTTCTAGTTTAGGCCGTCGAAGCGGTGGTAGAAGCTGGACTCGGGCGTCTGGGCGGCTGGGTCTTCGCGCTTCAGGGCGGCGAGGATGTGCTGCTCGGCGGGGGCTTGCAGCTGGCGGTAGAGCTGGCTCGCGAGCTCGTAGGCGCGGGCGCCGGGCCATGGGTCGGGTAGCAGCTCAACAGGCAATTGCGGGTCGTGCAGCTGCACTCGGCGGTAGGCGTGGATCAGTAGGGTGCGCAGCACGAAGGCTTGCTCTGGATCGATGCCTTCCTCAGCTGCTTCGGCCAGCAGGGCGGGCACGCCGTCGAACTGGGCGGTGAACTTTTCGTAGCCGGACATTACTTCGCTGAGGTCCCAGCCTTCGGCCACCATGTCACCCAACGGCCGGGCGCGCAGGCCGGGCACTTCGCTGGCTTGCACTACGTACACTTTTTGCAGCAGGCCAAGGCGGATCAGCAGGGCTTCCAGCGCCTCCATATCGCCGGCTGGATGGCCCGCAATGCCGGGGGCAATCACGCTGTAGCCTTCCCACAACAACTCCTTGCGCAACTGGCTGCGGGCGGGGGCGTCGAGGCCGTCGGCGGCCAGCACCAGGGTCCATTGGCCGTTCCAGTGCACGTTCAGGGGCGCGTAAATGCGGCGGAAGGCGCGGCTGAAGCGGCGCATGGCGTCGGGCGTGATGGCGTAGCTGCTACGGCGGCCGTCGCGCTGGGCGCCCAGCCAACCTTCCTGAGCGAGGCGGAAGACCGAGGTGCGCAACAGGCGGTCGTTCACGCCGAAGGGGGCTAGCAGTTCGATCAGGCTGCCCGTCCACACCATGCCGCCGTGGGGCACGATGGCGTCGCCAAAAATGGTCATCACCAGCGATTTGGAGCGAGGAGGGTCGCTGGCCAGGAATTCTTCAATCCAGCTATTGATTTTCTGGTTTTTTTGCATAGACCGATTTTATACACTGTCATTGATCTGGATACAGAATTTTTAAATGACACACAAAATTCGTTTGCAAAGCTGTTTTTGTATCGTATTATGAGTCTATCCCGAACAAGGAGGCCCTCCTTATGTACGCACAAATGGTGGAAACCGGCCTGAAGAAGGTCCAGACCGCAGAAGATATGGACGCGCAGGAGCGCGAATTCCAGGCGCGCATCGACGCCGGCATCAAGATCGAGCCGAAAGACTGGATGCCGGAGGCTTACCGCAAGACCCTGATTCGCCAGATCTCCCAGCACGCCCACTCCGAAATCGTCGGACAGTTGCCTGAAGGTAACTGGGTGACCCGCGCGCCGACCCTGAAGCGCAAGTCGATCCTGCTGGCCAAGATCCAGGATGAAGCTGGCCATGGCCTTTACCTGTACAGCGCCGCCGAAACCCTGGGCGTGTCGCGCGACGAACTGCTGGCGGCCCTGCATAGCGGCAAAGCCAAGTACTCGTCCATCTTCAATTACCCGACCCTGAGCTGGGCCGACATGGGCGCCATCGGCTGGCTGGTGGATGGCTCGGCCATCATCAACCAGATCCCGCTGTGCCGCTGCTCTTATGGTCCGTATTCGCGCGCCATGATCCGCGTCTGCAAGGAGGAGTCCTTCCACGCTCGCCAGGGCTACGACATCATGATGTCGCTCGCCAAAGGCACGCCGGAGCAAAAGGCGATGGCGCAGGATGCCTTCAACCGCTGGTGGTGGCCTTCGCTGATGATGTTCGGCCCTTCCGACGCTGCTTCCGTCAACAGCGCGCAATCGAGCGCCTGGCGCATCAAGCTGTTCTCGAACGATGAACTGCGCCAGCGCATGGTCGACCAGACCGTGCCCCAAGCCGAATTCCTGGGCCTGACCGTTCCCGACCCTGACCTGAAGTGGAACGAGGAGCGCGGCTCCTACGATTTCGGCGAAATCGATTGGGAAGAATTCCACCAGGTCCTGAAGGGCAACGGCCCTTGCAACCGCGAGCGCCTACGCACCCGAGTCAAAGCCTACGAAGACGGCGAATGGTTCCGCGACGCGCTGGTCGCCTACGCCGACAAACACAATAAGGAGCAGGCTGCGGCCTGAGAGGAGACAAGATGAGCAAAGAATGGCCACTGTGGGAAGTCTTCATTCGCAGCCAGCACGGCCTGGCGCACAAGCATGTGGGCAGCCTGCATGCTCCGGATGCAGAGATGGCAGTCAATAACGCGCGCGATGTCTATACCCGCCGCAATGAAGGTGTGAGCATCTGGGTGGTGCGCGCTTCCGATATCGTCGCGAGCGCACCGGCCGACAAGGGCCCGCTGTTCGAGCCTTCCAACAGCAAGGTGTATCGCCACCCAACCTTCTTCCCGATGCCGGAAGAAGTGAAGAACCTGTAAGGCGTCGACATGGATAACAAGGTCAATTACCTGCTGCGCCTGGGCGACAACGCCATGGTGCTGAGCCAGCGCCTGTGCGAGTTGTGCGGCAAGGGCCCGGCGCTGGAAGAGGATATGGCGCTGTCCAACGTGTCGCTGGACCTGCTGGGCCAGACCCGCATGTGGTACACCTACGCCGCCGAACTGGAAGGCGCGGGCCGCGATGAGGACAAGCTGGCTTACCTGCGCGATGCGCAGGACTACAAGAACGTGCTGCTGGTCGAACAGCCAAACGGCAATTACGCCCACACCATCGTGCGCCAGTTCTTCTTCGACACCTGGCATTACTTCCTAATTGGCGCGCTGACCAAGTGCAGCGACCAGCGCATCGCGGAAATCGCCGAGAAGTCGCTGAAAGAAGTGACCTACCACCTGCGCCGCAGCGGCGACCTGGTGGTGAGACTGGGCGATGGCACCGAAGTCTCTCACCAGTTCACCCAGACCGCGGTTGATGAACTGTGGATGTACACCGGCGAGGTGTTCAACTACGACGCTATCGACGAAGCCATGGTTGCGGAAGGCATCGCACCTGCGGCTGCCATGTTGCGCGAGCAGTGGCTGTCGCACGTGTCCGATATCCTCGGCGAAGCGACGCTGGCCATGCCGCCTTCCGATGCGTGGATGCAGAAGGGCGGCAAGCAAGGCCGCCACACCGAGCACCTGGGCTATCTGTTGGCCGAGATGCAGTTCCTGCAGCGCGCTTACCCAGCTTCGGAGTGGTGATGGACGCGACGCGTGTCTGGTCTCTGCTGGAGCAGGTGTCCGACCCTGAGATCCCGGTGATCTCGGTGGTGGATCTTGGCATCGTGCGCGATGTGCAGGTGACCGGCCCTTCGTCCTGCGCCGTCACGATTACGCCGACTTATTCCGGCTGCCCGGCCATGCAGGTGATTGCCGATGCGGTGCAAGGTGCGCTGCAAGATGCCGGCATCAAGCAGGTCGACATCATCACCCGCCTGTCGCCCGCCTGGACGACTGACTGGATGAGCGATTCCGGCAAGGCCAAGCTGAAAGGCTACGGCATTGCCCCGCCGGCGCAGAAGGTGGTCGACATCAGCGGCCTGCGCACGCCGCGTCCCTCCGCTGCGCCTTTAGATCCGCTCAAGGCAGGCATTGCGCGCGGCGCCGTGCCTGCGCCAAAAGTGATCTGCCCGCACTGCGGCTCCGACCACACAGAAATCACCAGCCAGTTCGGCTCCACGCCCTGCAAGGCGCTGTACAAGTGCCTCGATTGCCGCGAGCCTTTCGACTACTTCAAGTGCCACTGACAATATGAGCAAATTCTATCCACTGTCCGTCGCCAAGGTGCAGCAGGAAACCCGCGATTGCATCGCCGTCACCTTTGCCGTGCCTGCCGAACTGCAGGAAAGCTTCAAGTACCAGCAGGGCCAGCACCTGACCTTGCGCACCAATATCAACGACGAAGACGTGCGCCGCTCGTATTCGATCTGCTCCGCCGTGCAGGACGGCGCGTTGCGCGTGGCGATCAAGCGCACGCAGGGCGGTATGTTCTCCACCTGGGCCAATGAGTCGCTTAAGCCTGGCGCCACCATCGAGGTGATGCCGCCAATGGGCCACTTCAACGTGCCCCTCGATGCTGCGCAGTCGAAGAACTACCTGGCTTTTGCTGCGGGCAGCGGCATCACGCCTATCCTGTCGATCATCAAGACCACGCTGATGACGGAGCCGAACAGCCGCTTCACGCTGTTCTACGGCAACCGCGCCTCGTCGTCGGTGATCTTCAAGACGGAACTGATGGAGCTGAAGGACTCGTATCTGGAGCGCCTGAACATCGTCTACGTGATGTCGCGCGAACAGCAGGATATTGAACTGTTCAACGGCCGCATCACCAAGGAAAAGACCGAACAATTCCTGCAGCACTGGATCGATATCAAGGATTACGACACCGCCTTTATTTGCGGGCCGGAAGACATGATGCTGGGCGTTTCGGCTGCGCTGCAGGAGGGCGGTATGCCTAAATCGAACATCAAGATTGAATTGTTCGCGGCCAGCATTCCGAAGCATACGCACAAGCCGCGTCCACAGGCCGATACGGCGCCGCATCTGACCGAAGTTACCGTGATCATGGATGGCAATGCGTCTTCATTCACCATGGAGAAGGATAAGGAGTCGATCCTGGATGCCGGCCTGCGCGCTGGCCTGGATATGCGCTACTCGTGCAAAGGCGGCGTATGCTCTACCTGCCGCTGCAAGATGGTGGACGGGAAGGTGGATATGGACGTCAACTATGCGCTGGAAGACTACGAAATTGCACGTGGGTTTGTGTTGAGCTGCCAGGCGTTCCCGGTGACTGATAAGGTGATCGTCGATTTCGATCAGGCTGAGTAAAACCGGCAGGTCGGTGTCTGACCCGCAGGGTCAGACACCCGGCTTGCGACTGCCGCGTATCAGTGTCTGACCCTGCGGGTCAGACACTGGGTTACCGGTTCTAAAAGGAGACAAGAGTGACCTACGAGAATATCCAGTTTGAAATCGAAGCAGGTGTCGCCAAACTGACCCTGAACCGTCCCGATAAGCTGAACAGCTTCACCCAGGCCATGCACCTGGAAGTGCGCGAAGCGCTGGCACAACTGCGCGCCGACAAGTCCGTCCGCGTCCTGGTGCTGACCGGCGCTGGCCGAGGCTTCTGCGCCGGCCAGGACTTGGGCGACCGCGCAGTGGCTCCAGGCGGCGCCGCAGTGGACCTCGGCGAATCCGTCGAAAAATTCTACGCCCCGCTGGTGCTGGCACTGCGCGAACTGCCAATGCCGGTGATCTGCGCCGTGAACGGCGTAGCCGCCGGCGCCGGCGCCAACCTGGCCCTGGCTTGCGACATCGTGTTGGCCGCTAAATCCGCCAGCTTCATCGAAGCCTTCTGCAAACTGGGCCTGATCCCGGACACCGGCGGCACCTGGCACTTGCCACGCCTGATAGGTCACGCCCGCGCCACCGGCCTCGCCATGCTGGGCGAAAAACTGTCCGCAGAACGCGCCGAGCAATGGGGCCTGATCTGGAAGGCGGTGCCGGACGAAGAATTGATGAACGAAGCCATGGCCATGGCCAAACACTTCGCCACCGCTCCAACCAAGGGCCTGGCCTTCACCAAGCACGCGCTGCAAGCCAGCTGGGGCAACACCCTGTCCGACCAGCTCAAACTGGAAGGCGAAATGATGCGCGAGCTTGGCTACAGCCACGATTACCGTGAAGGCGTGGACGCCTTCATCAACAAGCGCGCTCCAAACTTCAAAGGGGAATAAGCATGGCGGCTCTGGCGCAAGGCAGTGTCGTTGCCGTCATCGGCAGCGGAGCAATGGGTTCCGGCATCGCACAGGTAGCGGCGGCTTCTGGCTACACGGTCAAGCTGTTCGACACCCGCGCGGAAGCGGTGGCGAAGGCAATCGCCGATATCGGTAAGGTGTACGGCAGGCTGGTTGAAAAAGGCAAGATGAGCGCCGCCGATGCGGACGCCGCGCGGGCCCGCCTGCACGGCGTTGCCGGCCTGGCCGAAGTCGCCGACGCCAAGCTGGTTGTGGAAGCCATCGTCGAGAACCTGGACGTCAAGCGCAGCCTGTTCGCCGACCTGGAAGGCATCGTCGCCGATGACGCCATCCTGGCCACCAACACCTCCTCGATTTCCGTCACCGCCATCGCCGCCAAGCTGCGCAAGCCGCAACGCCTGGTCGGCATGCACTTCTTTAACCCAGTCCCGCTGATGGCGCTGGTGGAAGTGATCAGCGGCCTGGCCACCGACGCCGCCGTCGCAGAAACCGTGTACGACACGTCGATCGCCTGGGGCAAGAATCCGGTGCACGCCAAGTCCACGCCGGGCTTCATCGTCAACCGCGTGGCGCGTCCTTACTACGCCGAAGGCTGGCGCCTGCTGAACGAGCAGGCCGCCGACGCTGCCACCATCGACGCCGTGATGCGCGAAGGCGGCGGCTTCCGCATGGGCCCATTCGAGCTGATGGACCTGATCGGCCACGACGTGAACTATTCCGTCACCGAGTCCGTGTTCCGCGCCTACTACAACGACCCGCGCTTCACACCGTCCGTGCTGCAGCAGGAGATGGTCAATGCCGGCTTCCTCGGTCGCAAATCGGGCCGCGGCTTCTACGACTACAGCGAAGGCGCAGCCGCCCCGCAGCCGCGCGCGGAAGCGCCGCAGCCAACGCCTGAATACATCGGCTACAGCTTCGAGCCGGGCGACCACACTTCGATTGCCACGTCCATTATCGAGCGCCTGAAAGAGCGCGGCGTCGCCGTCACCAAGCGCAATTCCGCAGAAGGCCACCGCTCGTCCGAGGCGCCGGCCTTCCACTGCAACGGTGCGGCAATCTACCTGACCGACGGCCGCACCGCGACCCAGCGTGCACGCGACGACAAGCACGACGATATGGTGGTGTACGACCTGGTGTTCGACTTCGGCAAATCGCCGCGCATCGCCATTGCCTGCTCCGACCAGTGCAACCCGCGCGCCATGACCGCGGCAATCGGCATGTTCCAGGCCGCCGGCTTCACCGTCACCCGTCTGGACGACGTGCCTGGCCTGGCCGTGATGCGCACCGTCGCCATGCTGGCCAATGAGGCAGCCGATGCCGTCAACCAGGGCGTGTGCAGCGCGCAGGCGGCCGACGTGGCGATGCAGAAGGGCGTCAACTATCCGCGCGGCCCGCTGGCCTGGGCGGACATGGTGGGCGTGCCGCACATCGTCAGCGTGCTGGAAAACCTGGCAAGCAGCTATGGCGAGGACCGCTACCGCGTGTCGCCGCTGCTGCGACGCCGCCAACTGAGCGGAGCCAGGATACATGCATAACCCCAAGATGAACCCGCAGGCCCTGGCCGAAGCGGCCGGCGCGTCCATGTACGCGCGCGACGCCGCCAGCCAGGCCATGGGAATGAAGTTGGTAGAAATCCGCCCCGGTTATGCGCGCATGACCATGCCGGTGCGGACCGATATGCTGAACGGGCACCAGACTTGCCACGGCGGCTTTATCTTTGCGTTGGCCGATAGCGCTTTCGCATTTGCGTGCAACAGCCATAACCACACGACGGTAGGCGCGGGCTGCACGATCGACTACCTCGCCCCTGGGCGGTTGGACGACTTGCTGACGGCGGAAGCGATTGAGCGCACGCTGGCCGGCAAGACCGGCATCTACGATGTCAACGTCACCAACCAGGAGGGCAAGATGATCGCCACCTTCCGCGGCAAGTCGCACCGCGTGGCCGGAGAGGTGGTTCCAACCCATAGCTAGTTGATGGAGGTAGTACCGATGGTCCAACGCACCCCCGCACCGAACGACCTGGAGCCGATCGAGCGCGCCAGCCGCGATGAATTGCAAGCGCTGCAGCTGGAGCGCTTGAAATGGTCGCTGAAGCACGCCTATGAGAACGTCAAGCATTACCGCGACGCCTTTGACGCGAAAGGCGTGCATCCGGACGACCTGAAATCGCTGTCCGACCTGGCGAAGTTCCCCTTCACCGACAAGAAGACCTTGCGCGACAACTACCCCTTTAACCTGTTCGCCGTGCCGCGCGAGAAAGTAGTGCGCGTGCATGCTTCCAGCGGCACTACCGGCAAGCCTACCGTTGTCGGCTACACGCAGAAGGACGTCGACATGTGGGCCGACGTGGTGGCCCGTTCCATCCGCGCAGCGGGCGGGCGCGCCGGCGACATGGTGCACATCTCCTACGGCTACGGCCTGTTCACCGGCGGCCTTGGTGCGCATTACGGCGCCGAGCGCCTGGGCTGCACCGTGATTCCGATGTCGGGCGGCCAGACCGAAAAGCAGGTGCAGCTGATCCAGGACTTCAAGCCTTCGATCATCATGGTCACGCCTTCCTACATGCTGAACATCGTGGAAGAATTCCAGCGCCAGGGCCTTGATTGCGCCAAGTCCTCGCTGCAGGTTGGCATCTTCGGCGCCGAGCCGTGGACCAATGCCATGCGCGGCGAGATCGAGCAGCGGGCCGGTATCGATGCGGTCGATATCTACGGCCTGTCGGAAGTGATCGGCCCGGGCGTGGCCAGCGAATGCATCGAATCGAAGGACGGTCCGGTCATCTGGGAAGATCATTTCTACCCCGAGATCATCGACCCGGAAACGGGCGAGGTGCTGCCGGACGGCGAAGAGGGCGAGCTGGTATTCACCTCCCTGAGCAAGGAAGCCATGCCGGTCGTGCGCTACCGCACGCGCGACCTCACGCGCCTGCTGCCGCCGACTTCGCGCTCCATGCGCCGCATCGGCAAGATCACCGGCCGTTCGGACGATATGCTGATCATCCGCGGCGTGAACGTTTTCCCGACCCAGATCGAGGAACAGATCTGCAAGCTGTCCAAGCTCGAACCGCAATACCAGCTGGTGGTAAGCCGCGACGGCCACCTCGACAAGCTGGAAGTGCTGGTGGAGCTGCGCGCCGGCATTGCCCGCAGCGACGCGGGCGACGTGGCGCGCGAACTGGAACAACGCATCAAGACCAATGTCGGCGTCAGCACGACCGTCACGCTGCTGGACGTGGGCGGCATCGAACGCACCGCGACCGGCAAGGCCAAACGAGTAATCGATAAACGACCAAAGGAACAACAATGACCGAAGCATTCATCTGCGACGCAGTTCGCACCCCATTCGGCCGCTACGGCGGCGCACTGGCAGGCGTGCGCGCAGACGACCTGGCGGCGATCCCGATTGCCGCCCTGGTGGCGCGCAATCCATCCGTGGACTGGAAGCAGGTGGACGACGTCTACTACGGCTGCGCCAACGGCGCGGGCGAAGACAACCGCAACGTGGGGCGCATGGCTGGCCTACTGGCCGGCCTGCCTGTGGAAGTGCCGGGCAACACCATCAACCGCCTGTGCGGCTCCTCGCTGGACGCGGTGGGCATGGCGGCGCGCGCCATCAAATCGGGCGAAGCGCAGCTGATCATCGCGGGCGGCGTGGAAAGCATGACCCGCGCGCCTTTCGTGATGGGCAAGGCCGACAGCGCCTTCTCGCGCAGCGCCAAGATCGAAGACACCACCATCGGCTGGCGTTTCGTCAACCCGCTGATGAAGCAGCAGTACGGCATCGACTCCATGCCGGAGACGGCGGAAAACGTGGCCGATCAATGGGCCGTGGCGCGCGCCGACCAGGATGCTTTCGCGATCCGCAGCCAGCAGCGCTGGGCTGCTGCCAATGCGGCCGGCTTCTTCAAAGGCGAGATCGTGCCGGTCACCATCCCGCAAAAGAAAGGCGATCCTAAGGTCATCGACACCGACGAACATCCGCGTCCTGATACCACTATCGAAGCGCTGGCCAAGCTGAAAGGCGTGGTCAAGCCGGACGGCACGGTCACCGCAGGCAATGCCTCCGGCGTCAACGACGGCGCTTGCGCGCTGCTGCTGGCGTCCAGCGCTGCCGTCGACAAGTTCGGCCTCAAGCCGCGGGCCAAGGTGCTGGGCATGGCCACTGCCGGCCTGGCGCCGCGCATCATGGGCTTCGGCCCATCGCCGGCCAGCAAGAAGGTGCTGGAGCAAGTGGGTCTTAGCATCGAGCAGATGGACGTGATCGAGCTGAACGAAGCCTTTGCTGCACAAGGCCTGGCAGTGACCCGCGACCTGGGCCTGGCGGACGACGACGCGCGCGTCAATCCGAACGGCGGCGCCATCGCCATCGGCCACCCGCTGGGCGCATCGGGCGCGCGCCTGGTGACGACGGCGCTGAACCAGCTGGAACGCACCGGCGGCCGCTATGCACTGTGCACCATGTGCATCGGTGTCGGCCAGGGCATCGCTCTGGTGATTGAGCGAGTCTGACCATGCCCTGCTACGAAATCAATGGCGTAAGGCCGGTGGTCCATCCCACCGCCTACGTGCACCCGAGTGCAGTGCTGATCGGCGACGTGATCGTCGGGCCGCGCTGCTACGTCGCGCCGCTGGCATCGCTGCGCGGCGACTTCGGCCGCCTGATCCTGGAGGAGGGCGCCAACGTGCAGGACACCTGCGTAATGCACGGCTTCCCTGGCGGCGACACCGTCGTTGAGCAGGATGGCCACATCGGACATGGCGCCGTGCTGCACGGCTGCCGCATCGGCCGCAACGCGCTGGTCGGCATGAATGCGGTCGTGATGGACAACGCCATTGTCGGTGCTGAGTGCATTATCGGCGCGGCCGCCTTCGTCAAGGCCGGCATGGAAATCCCGCCGCGCAGCATGGTGGTCGGCGCGCCGGCCAAGATCCTGCGCCAGGTCAGCGATAGCGAGATTGCGTGGAAGACGCTGGGCACCGGCCAGTACCACGAGCTGGCCGTGCGTTCGATGCAGACGATGGTGGAGTGCCAGCCCGACACCGAGGCTGCGCCGGGCCGCCAGCGCATGCAATGGGATACATCGCTGCCTATGCACCTGCACAAGCAAGCATTCGAGAAAAAATAAACGGAGAACACGAAATGGTACACACCCTGCAAAGCTTTATCGGCGGTCGTTGGCAAGGCAAGGAAGCAGCGAGCGCGCTGCACAGCGCCCTGGATAACCGCGTCATCTATCACACCCACGCCGAGCAGATCGACTTCGCCGAAGCCGTGCACTACGGCCGCAAGACCGGCATCCCGGCCCTGATGAAGCTGGACTTCCAGACCCGCGCCCAGCGCCTGAAAGCCCTGGCGGCGTACCTGATGGAGCGCAAGGAAGAACTGTATGCGATCTCCCACCTGACCGGCGCTACCCGTCCGGACAGCTGGGTCGACGTGGAAGGCGGCATCGGCACCTTGTTTGCCTACGCCAGCATGGGCAGCCGCGAGCTGCCGTCGTCGAACGTGCTGCATGAAGGCCCGGCCATGGCGCTGGGAAAGCGCGGCGGCTTCTCCGGCACCCACATCCTGGTGCCGCGCGGCGGCATCGCGGTGCACATCAACGCCTTCAACTTCCCGATCTGGGGCTTGCTGGAAAAGTTCGCGCCATCCTTCCTGGCCGCCATGCCTTGTATCGGCAAGCCTGCCAGCGCCACGTCCTACCTGACCGAAGCCCTCATCCGCATGATCAACGATTCCGGCCTGCTGCCGGAAGGCTCGCTGCAACTGGTGATCGGCAGCACGGGCGACCTGCTGGACCGTCTGGGCGGCGCCGACGTGGTGACCTTCACCGGTTCCGCCGACACGGCCGCCAAGCTGCGCTCCAACCGCAACCTGATCGCCAATTCCGTGCCATTCACTGCCGAAGCGGACTCGCTGAATTGCGCAATCCTGGCGCCGGACGTCACGCCTGACGATCCTGAGTTCGACTTGTTCGTGAAAGAAGTACAGCGCGAAATGACTACCAAGGCCGGCCAGAAATGTACCGCCGTGCGCCGTATCATCGTGCCGCGCCAGCATGCCGACGCGGTGGCCGAAAAGCTGCGCGAACGCCTGGCAAAGGTCGTGGTGGGCGATCCATCGGTGGAAGGCGTGCGCATGGGCGCACTGGCTTCCAAAGACCAGCAGCGCGACGTGGCGGAACGTGTGGCGCAACTGGCGCAAGGCAACGAGATCGTATTCGGCGGCGCAGGCGCACTGAAGCTGGTGGGCCAGGGTGTTGAAAATGGGTCCTTCTTCTCGCCGACCCTGCTGTTGTGCCGCGACGCGATGAACAACGACGCCGTGCATAACGTTGAAGCCTTCGGCCCGGTCAGCACCATGATGACCTACGACAGCATCGACGAAGCGCTGGAACTGGCCGCACGCGGCAAGGGTTCCCTGGTATCCTCGCTGATCACCAAGGACCCTGTCATTGCCGCCTACGCGGTGCCTATCGCCGCAGCTTCGCACGGTCGCGTTCACGTGCTGGACCGCGAATCGTCGGTCGACTCCACTGGCCACGGCTCGCCGTTGCCGCAGCTGAAACACGGCGGCCCTGGCCGCGCCGGCGGCGGTGAAGAACTGGGCGGCATCCGCGCCGTGCGTCACTTCCTGCAGCGCGCAGCGGTGCAAGGCTCGCCGACCATGCTGACCGCCATCACCGGCGAATATGTACGCGGCGGCGCCGTCAAGGAAAGCGACGTCCACCCGTTCCGCAAGTGCTTCGAAGACCTGGAGATCAGCGATTCCCTGCTGACCCATCGCCGCACCGTGAGCGAAGCCGACATCGTCAATTTCGGCGGCATCTCGGGCGACTTCTTCTACATGCACTTCGACGAGATCGCGGCCAAGGACACCCAGTTCGGCAAGCGAATCGCCCACGGCTACTTCGTGCTGTCGGCGGCTGCGGGTCTGTTCGTGTCGCCGGCGCCGGGCCCTGTGCTGGCCAACTACGGCCTGGACAACCTGCGCTTCATCACCCCGGTGGCGATCGGCGACACCATTCGCGCCCGCCTGACCTGCAAGCGCAAGGTCGACCGCAACCGCACGGATGACAAAGGCCGCGGCCAGGGCGTCGTGGCTTGGGACGTGCAGGTGACCAACCAGAACGACGAACTGGTGGCCAGCTACGACATCCTGACGCTGGTGTCCAAGCGCGCCTGAATGCGCAGCGCAAGCCAGCAAGCGGTTCCGCCAGCGGCGCCGCTTGCTGCCAGAAGCAGGAGCATGCCCGATAGATCCGAGGAGCTTTCGGCGTCTTCACAGGCAAGAGCACTTGCGCCCACCAGCACCACGGCAGCCGCAAGCGCTGCCACGGTACCGCTGCCTGCAAAATATGCCCAGCTTCGTGTCCCCGACTTGTTGGCCCGCTGGATCGTCAGCACAAAGGGCAGCAGGCCGCCGAGGAAAGCTGCGAGCCAGGCCATGCCTAGCACCTGCAAAACTAGCGAGGCCGGGGCGGCGAGCAAGGCAGGGGATGCGCCGCAGACTGCGGCAGCAGAGACGGCGGCGAGGTATGCCACGCATGCGTGGCGGAGGGAGATTTTGTTTTCCATGGCCAGCACTGTAGCGAGCCATTGTGCGTCCAGTATGAAGCCGTGATGAAGTGCCGCTAAATCATCAAATACACTACGCCGGCAAACGCCAGGACTATCAGCAGCACGGCCGTCCACTTCACCCTGTAGTGGACGGCATGGCATCGCTGGCAAACCCGCATCTTCGCGCCACCGCCACTGGCGAGCGGCAGTTCCTCGTAATTATTCCATCTGATTTCGGCGCAACAGAGCGCACACTTGCTAAGTTGATTACGCCGTCCACCGCGCCACTGGCGCAGACGGTCCGTCACCAGCGCCAACACTAGCAGCGCACTAAATAGCAGGAACAGTATCTTCATTGTGTGCTGACTTTAGCACAAGCCAGCACGAGCCCCCGGCGGCCAAGCCGGCCAGTACCAGCATGGGGACGAGCCGCAGCAGGTGGTGCGGCGAATAGGCGCATGCCAGCAAAGGGATGCATGCAATCGCAGTGCCTACTGCGCCGCCAACGAAATAGCCCACGCTGCCAAAGCCGTAGCGGATCGACAGCGCGATGGATGCCCCAAACGGCAGCAAGGAAATGACAAATGCCATGATCCAGGCCAGCACCAGTGTGGCGAGCGGGAAGCGTAGAGTCGCGTCGCCGTTGGCGAAGAAGTCCCACAGCTCGTTACCGCAGACGAAGGTGAGCGTCGCGCAGCTGACGGCAAACAGGTAGGCGTACGTGACGCGTTCGAGGGAAGTGTTGGTGTCCATGGCCCGCACTGTAGCGGGCCTATATGTGCTGGTTATGAAGCGACGGTGAAGCCGCTTCCAGTTGCCATCACGGTTTCTTCAGGGACTTGCGCGCTTTATCCAATTGCGCGGTTTCCTGTTCGCTCTGGCGGTTGACGAGGGCTTCCACCTCGTTTGCCGCAGCGACGATCCGATCGAGCAGGTCATTCACTGCTGCGACATTGTCATCGTCTTGGAAAATGATGGTCTCGCCGTCAAGCTTGGCCAGCCCCTTGCGTTCCTGCAGAAATGCGATCAGTTGCCGCTGCGCGGAAAACATCTTGCGATAGGTCTCGCCAAGGTCTCCGGCGAAGGTGAACAGGTTGGCCGTTACCGCATCCAGTTTGGCGCGGAACATTGGCTGGCCCGCAAATTCGCTTTTACCGATTTCCTGCTCGCGTTCGTGGATCGCGCCGTCCAGGCCTTTCAGCGCAACTGCCAGCGCATCTTCCGCTTTGTCCACCACGCCAGCCGCTTCAGCGTAGTTCTGTTTTTCGACAATGCCCCCAGGCTTGGTCTGTTCAAAGAAGTCCATCGCGTCCAGCTCGGTGTTCATGCGATGGAAGGTCAGCGCCATCTTTTGCGTGCTGTTGCCAACAGCCAGGATGAGCTGGTCCCACGGGCCGAAGCCGATGGTGCGGATCTCGATAGGGCGCCCGGTGCCGCTCACTTTCGCCAATTCCGCCTGCGTTTCCTCGATGGTCTTCAAGGCTTGCGTCGCCAGCTTGACGTCCAGCTCTTCGCGCACGCCGGCCATGGTGGAGGTCATCAACTCCGAAATCTTCGGCATCAATTCCGCGAATTTCTTGCTCGAAGGCTCAAAGTCGATCCGTTTCAGTACCTGGGTTTCTTCTGGCGTGAGTGGCGCGACTTTTTCACCGGTTTCGCCCAGGTTGGCGATGTAGCCCTGGATGCGGTGCCGGTAAGCCGGGTGGCGCACGGATGCTGCCACGCTGGCGGCCAGTTCCTGCGGGACGATTTTCGCCAGGCCAGGCAGCATCTTGGTGTTGAGGTCTTTCTTGCTAACCTTGCGCATGAAGTAGTCACGCATGGCACGGTTGTAGTTATCGGGTATCTTGACAAACTCCATGGCTTCGTAGAACGGCAGTCCGTCCAGGATGTCGTTCAGGTCTTTGGCGTATGCCGGGGACAGGGTTGCCGCAGGCGCAGCGGGTGCCGCAATTGCTGGCGATGCCACGGTGCCGCTGATGGCAAGGGAGAGCAGCAGCGCGCGGGCGATGGTCGTCAGGTTCATAGGAGGTTGAATCATTCGTTCACAGGCGCGACAGCTCGTGCTGCGCCGCTACATGGTATGGGTTGTCCAGAAGGCGCTTGTTCACGGCGCGCTGGAAGTAAGTCTTGGCTTTGACCTTTTGTCCGCTCGCCAGCCAATGGCGCCCGATGTAGAAATAGGTTTCGACAAGCCGCGCGTCGATGCCGCTGCCGGCGTTGCGCGTGGCGCGCGTGATCATCTGTTCCGGGTCGGTTTTGCCGTCCAACATGGCGCTGACATCGCCCAGCCAGGCCGCATCGGGGTCGCCGGCCTTGCCTGCGGCTGCGGGTTTGCCGCCGGCGATCTGCAGCCAGAGCGCGGCGCGCGCCTTTTCGGTGCGGTCTTCAAAGCGCGTTATCGCATCGCGGAAATCGGCTTGCGCGGGCGCCGCCTTGTCCTGGTACAGGATTGCCATTCCGCGCGCCAGGTAGATCTCCGCTTCGTCGCCGCCGCGTGCGATCACCTTGTTGTAATCGGCCTCGCTTTCCTTGAAGCGGCCGAGCGTGAAATTCACTTCGGCACGGCAGCGCAGCGCGGCGCTGGAACTTGGCTGCAGCTGCACCGCGCGCGACGCGTCCTTCAAGGCCTCGTCCTTGCGGCCCAGCCAGGCCAGGGCGACTGCGCGCTCGCACAGTGGCGGTACTGGATCGCGCCCGCTCGCCTCTGCGTTTGCGATGGCGCGGCTGGTGTTCGTCACCAGCACGGCGATGCGCTGTTCCTCGGTTTGCAGCGGAGGCGCGGCGGCGGGCGAAGGTGCGGGGGCCGGCGCGGCCGCCCCTATCATGTCGGCCTTGAACGCGTTGAGTCCTCCGGTCACAATTTCGTTGTACTGCTGGATATTCTTCACGTGCTGCGGCATGTCTGACGGCTGCACGCGGTCTCCCTTGATCGACAGCTTCAGGTTCACGTGCACATTGTTGCGGTCGGCTTCCAGCTTTCGCTGCAGCTGGAAGGCGCTGTCGTCGATGTCACGCGCAGCCTTGCCTGGCGTGATATTGAACGTCTCGGGCAGGCGCAGCGTGATGTCGTATTCGGCGTCGCCCGGGAAGGCCGGCACCGCCAGCGGATTCTTGCGGCGCGACGTTCCAGGCGGCGCGAAGATTTCCGTCATATTGCCCGGAGAGTAGGACATACTCCAGCCTTCTCCCGTTCGCATTTCGGAGAACAGGTTGGATACGCTGTAGCGCAGTTCCACCTTAAGCATATTGTTGACGCGGTCGTCCGTGACCTTTGGATCTCCCAGCAGCTGCGCTTCGGCATAGCGGCGCGCCATCACGGTCTCGTATGCTTTGCGGATTTCCTGCTTGCTCATGCCGGCCAGCGCTACGCGCATTTCTTCCGCTGCGGCGCCATGCAGCTCGCTCTCCTGCACCAGGCTGGCCGGCTTGTCGAAAGACGGCGTATCGAAACGTTCGCTGAGGCGGTGCTGTAAAGTTTGCGGCGCCGGCTGCGGAATCACGCTGAGAGTCGTGGTGCCCGGTTTGACCACCAGTACCTGGCGTCCCGCATGCGTCTGCCCCATGGTTTCGAGCTTGCCGTACTGGCCGCGGCGCGTCGGGTCCAGGTAGTACTCCTTGCCGTTCAAGGAAACGTGGACGATGGCATGGTTGAAGATGATGGGCGAGGGCAGCACGTTCGCCAGGCCCTTGTGCGTGCCCGTGTTCACCAGCACCGGGTTCGCATCGATGCCCAGGGCGCGCAGCATGGACACCGCCAGCAGGCTCTTGTCCTTGCAGTCGCCGTAGCGTCGTTCCAGCACCTGTGCAGGCGGAAATGGACGGTGCGAATTCTCGCCCATGGACACCGACAGGTAGCGGATCTCGTTCTGCACGTACTCCAGCACCTTGGCAACCTGTTCCTCCCTGGATTTTGCGGCGCGGGCGGCGCGCAAAGGCCCATCCAGTACGCCCGGCGCGGTGCGGGTGCTGAACAGGTCGAGCGCCCAGTCGTTCACCGTCCCCCAGTCATTGAAGTCGGAGAACTGCATCCAGCGAACCTGCTCCACGTCATCCGGCACGTACTGCTCCGGCAGCACGCCTTCCAGGCCCTTCTCCTCGAAGCGCATGATGCGGCGGCCGTCCTTGTACTCGGCCGACTGGTGCGGCATTTTCCCCTCGGTGGCGCCGACCAGGCGGTAATTGACGAAGCGCTCGGCCGGCATATTCAGGATGATGCGGCGATAGGCGGAAGGGAAAGCATTGTCCCAATGCCCATCCTGCAGCACGTGCTGGCCGAATACCGGGTTCTGGCCGCTAACGGAGTATTCGTATTCCATCGTGTCGCCCACGCGCAGGTCGTTCACCACGATTTGCGCGCTCACCGAGCCATCGTAAATGCCGTGCTCCAGGTTACGCTCTCGCTGCAGGAAACGGATGTCAGCGCTGGCCGTCTGGTCGATCACCTGGCCGCCACGATGGACTGCGACCTTATGCAGGTACAGGCGCTGGTAATCCGGCTGGAAATCGATAGGAATCTGCGCCAGGCCATCCAGCCCGGAAGGCTGGTGCGCGATCGCCGCCCGGCGTACGTAGTAGCTGGTGGTACCGCCCACATAAATCTGCAGGTCGGCAAAGCGCATGCTTGCCGTACCGTCCTTGAGCGGGGCTGGCAAGGCAGCCAGGCGCTCGACCCATACGGGAATCGGCGCGCCGCGCTCGAAGGAACGCTCGGCTTGCGGCGCGCTTTGCTGCGCGAGCGGGGCCTGTCCCTGGGCTTGGGCGGCGGAGATGAAAGGCGTGAAAGGGGCGAAGGGCGCGGCGCATAAGGCCGCAGCAAGGGCCAGGCGGACGGCCTTGGCGGCCGGTGAGAGTCGGGACATCGTTTGCGTGCTCGGGTAAATTTTGCAACAGTTGAGTAAATAGTATTGCAATAACGGAATCCTGTGCAAGCATGAATGCTTCTCAAGGGGAGGCGAAAATGAAAACAGGCGGCTGGATGCTCGCTTGCGCCTTGCTGTCGGCGCAGGCTGCGGTTGCGGGAGACTTGAAACTGGTGCGCGGCAAATACCTGGTGGAGGGCGTGCTGGCCTGCGCCAACTGCCATGCGGTGCGCGACAAGAATGGTGCGGTGATCGCCGAGAAGGGCATGGCGGGCGGTTTCGAGTTTGCCGACGCGATGTTCAAATCGTATGCGGCCAATATCACGCCTGACCGCGAAACCGGCATTGGCAAATGGACGGACGTCCAGTTGGGCAAGGCGATCCGCGAAGGCATACGGCCCGATGGCAGCCTGATTGGCCCGCCCATGCCTATCCACTTCTACCGCAACCTCTCCGATTCGGACTTGGCGGCCACTATCAAATACCTGCGCGCCCGGCCGGCAGTGTCGAACGTGGTGCCCAAGTCCACGTTCAATTTCCCGCTGCCGCCCAATTACGGCCCGCCGCTGAAAAAGGTTGCGGCGCCGCCGATGAAGGACAGGGTGGCATACGGCGGCTACCTCGTCGCCATCGCGCATTGCATGGAATGCCATACGCCACGCGATGAGAAGGGGATGCTGGTCATGGCCAGCCTGGGCGCTGGCGGACAGAATATCAAAGGCCCCTGGGGCGACAGCATCTCGCGCAACCTGACGCCGCATGCCGAGGGCCTGCGCGATTGGAGCGACGACGAGATCGCGTCGGCGATCCGTACCGGCAAGGACCGCAGCGGCCAGCCCTACAAGCCGCCGATGGCCTTCAATTGGTACCACAACATCAGCGACCCTGACGTCCTGGCCATCGTGGCTTACCTGCGCACCCTGCCGCCGCGAGCCGGGGCCAATTGAGGCTAAATGGCGCTGCAGGCGTTATCATTGCCGCGCCATTCCCAACTCTTTCAGGTATTTCATGAAATTTGTATCCAAGGCGGCGATTGCCGCCGCGGTCGTGCTCACGGCTTGCGCTTCGGTCTCCGGCACAAAATTCGTCCAGCAGGAAAGCGCGATGCCGAAATTGGCGGCCGACCAGGGCCGCGTGTATTTTTACCGTGTCGATGCCTTGACCGGCGGTGGCCTGAATGCCCCGGTCAAGCTTGACGGAGCAGTGGTCGGAGATTCGGTGTCGGGCGGCTATTTCTTCGTCGATGCCGCCGCCGGCCGTCATCAAGCTTCCGCCGCCACGAAGTTCGTTACCAAAGAACTGTCCTTTGTCCTGGAACGCGGGGAAACCAAGTATGTGCGCACCAAGGCGCAATTCGTCGGGAAGATCGCCAGGGTTGTTCCCGAGCTGGTGAGCGCCGACGTCGCCCTGAAGGAACTGCCTTCGCTGGGCTACATCGGCGCGCCAAAGCCTAACTGATTCAGGCTTCCAGGCCGAAAGGATCGTCGATGGAGTGGGACGGCTGCGTGAACCAGCGCGGGCCGTCTTCCGCCATGTAGAAGTGGTCTTCCAGGCGCACGCCGAATTCGCCAGGCGCCACGATCATCGGTTCGTTCGAGAAGCTCATGCCCACGTCGAGCGGGGTCTTGTCGCCGCCCACCAGGTAAGGCCATTCGTGGATGTCCAGGCCGATGCCGTGGCCGGTGCGGTGCGGCAGGCCCGGCAGCTTGTATTCCGGGCCGAAGCCGTTGGACAGCAGCGAACGGCGCGCGGCCAGGTCCACCTCTTCGCACGGCACGCCCAGCTGCGCGGCTTCGAAGGCGGCCTGTTGCGCCGCCTTCTCGGCATTCCACACTTCGCGCTGGCGCGCGCTCGGCTCGCCGTACACATAGGTGCGGGTGATGTCGGAAATGTAGTTGTGCAGCTTGCAGCCGGTGTCGATCAGCACCGTGTCGCCCTTTTTCAGCGTCTGTATATACGACACGCCGTGCGGGAAGGAGCTGGCCACGCCGAACAGTACGATCACGAAATAGGAGCCGGCCGGCGCGCCCACCTTGCGGTGCGCTTTGTCGATAAAGTCGGCCACCTCGGTGGTGGTGATGCCTTCGCGCAGGATGCTGGCGGTGGCGATATGCACGGCCATGGTCATGTCTTTGGCGCGCTGCATCAGGGCGATTTCCGCCTTGGACTTGCGGGTGCGGCAATGGGCCGTCACAGGACGCGCGTTTTCCAGCGTATAGCCTTCGGCCAGCGGGCGGATGCCGTCGAAGATGAAGAAGGCGCTGCTTTCGTCCAGGCCGATGCGCGGCGGCTGTGCGGCATTCGGCACAATGCCCATTTTCTTCAGCACCCCGATGAAGAGCGCGTAAGGGCTTTCATGCTCATGCCAGCAGTTGACCGCGCCTTCCACCAGCATGAAGTCCTTCAGCGTATCTTCTTCGAAGGCGGGGGCGATGTATTCCACCGGGCCGCTGGCAGGCAGGATGGCGCCGACCATGCGTTCGCTCGGGTGCCACTTGGTGCCGGTGAAGTAGAGCAGGCCGGAACCGGCATTGATGTAGATGGCGGCGATGCCTTGCTGGCGCATGAAAGCCTGCGCCTTTTCGATGCGCGCCAGGTGTTCGCTTTTGCCGATCGGGGTAGCGCCCGCTGTCATGTCCGACAGGGATGCCAGTGCCTCTTCCATAGTCTTGCCGCCAATACCAATGCCCATGTTGCCTCCTTAAAAACAAGGAAAACATCATAGCACCGCAGGGGCGTAAAAAAGCCGGCTATGCAGCTATCGTACTTGGGGATGACGATAGCCGCATACCGGCCAAGCTGCTGCTTACTCGAACTTATTGAACTTGCACGCTTACCTTATCGACCACGAAGGAAGTCTGCAGCGAGTAGTCTTCCGTCATGTTGAAGTGGATGCGCACGGTCTGGCCTTTGTACGGCAACAGGTTGAACGTGCGGATCTGGTAACCGCTGGCAGGCATGGCGTTGGTATAGGTCGCCAGGGTGCCCAGGGTAGTGCCGGAGCTGTTCTTCACGGACACGACCATCTTGTCGTACACGGTGCTGCCCGATTCCGCGGTGTCGATATGCAGCGCGAACGACAGGGTTGCCGCCGTTGCGGTCGATGGGATGGTGATGGTCTGGTACAGGGTTTCGGTAGCGGTGGTGCCGTTACCGCCCAGCCATGCGAAGCGGCTGCCTTCGTACGCAGTCTGGCCGCTGTAGTTGCCGATCACGCCGGTGGTGCCGGCCCATGGCGAAGTGCCCGACTCGAAGCCGCCGTTGACGATCAGCTCCGACTGTGGAGGCGTGGTGCCCACGGTCAGGGTGGCGTTGTTCGAGGTGGCGGTCTTCACCGGCGACGAGGAGTCGCTGACCACGGCCTTGAACACGGCGCCGTTGTCGGCGCTTTGCGCTACGAAGGAGTAGGTAGCCGAAGTGGCGCCGGAAATCTGGGCGCCGTTGCGGTACCACGCGTAGCTGTAAGGAGCGCTGCCGCCCGCTGCGCCTACGGTGAAGGAGGCGGTGCCGCCTGGAGCAACGGTCACGTTGTTCGGCTGGGTAGTGATCGAGACGGTGCCTGGATTGGCCTCGTCCACGTCGGCGCCGACGTTGATGGCGGCGTATGCACGCTTGACTGCGGTCGATTCAGGGCTGCCTACGCCATACAGCTGTTCCGCCGATTCGATCATCTTCAGGCGTGCGTTCGCATAGTTGGTGGACGCGGTGAACTTGGTGGTGTTCGCCTTGAACCAGATGCGGAACGCCTTGTCGTTGCCGATACCGGTCATCGCCAGCGGCTGTTTGTTCAGGTAGGAGCTGTACATCTCGCTGGAGGACGAGGAGTTCGAACCCTGCGACAGGAAGTAGAACATGCGGTTGTTCGGCCCCGAGGAGTAGTGCACGTCGATATTGCCCAGGGTGCTACTCCAGGCATCGCGCGATGCGCCATCCTTGGACGGCTTCCACATCCAGCGCAGCGGCTGGCCGGACTTGCTGATCTCCTTGCCCATCATCCAGTCGTTGCCGCCCGGGACGGTGGTACCGGTGCCGCCGTTGCGGGCATAGGCTTCCACCATGTCGCCGGTGATGTCGGAGTTCGATTCGTTCAGGCCGCCCGATTCGCCGGAGTAGGTCAGATTGGAGGTGGCGTCGGTCACGCCGTGGCCCATTTCGTGGCCGATCACGTCGATCGAGCCAAGGCTGTAGAAGCTCGAACCGTCGCCGATATACATGCACTTGCAACCGGAATCGAAGAAGGCGTTGTCGTAGTTGTTGTCGACGTGGACGGCGATATAGGTTGCGGTGTTGTTGCCGTCCAGGGACGACCAGCCCATCACGTTTTTCAGCGTGTCATAGGTGTTCATCAGGCCCCACAGCGCATTCACTGCAGCGGTCTGGCCGTTGGCGTTGGTGGTGCTGCCGCCGCTCACGTATTGCTGGCCATCGCCCCAGGTATTGGTGGTGTTGGTGTAGATCGAACCGGCGCTTGGGTTGTTGGCCGAGGAGTGGTTGGCGTTGGTGATGGCCATGCCGCCGAAGGTACCGCCGGTGCCGCGGGTCGAATCCAGCATTTTGTAGGTGGAGCCGGACAGGGTGGTCTGGATAGGCACGTCGCCGTTGTACTGGCTGTGGCCTACGCCGACTGCGGTTTGCAGGGCGTTCCACTGCTTGATCACGGAGCCGTTCTGGGCGTTGATCACGGTGTCGCGGAAGACCGGACGGCCGTCTTTGTTCATGCGGGTTTTGACCAGGTAGGCCAGCTCGTAGTGGTCGACCACTTCTTCCACGTCCAGCGCATTCAGTGCGCTTTCGGCCTTGTTGGCGGCGGCTGCGGTGCGCACGGTCTTGACCACTGGCCAGATCAGCAGTTCGGCGTCCGGCTTGACGCGGTGCTCGCTGCCTGGAGTGCGGGAGACGGCGACACGGATCGCTTCTTCGGAACTGAAGGCGGCGTGGGTGTCAGGAGCGCCCTTGCCGGCGGCCTTGGCGGAACGCGAAGCGTCCAGGCCATTGCGCCGGTCGGAGGCGGATTCACTGATGATTTCACCACGTTCGTCGGTGACCACGACGGATTCGGAACCGAATACGCGCAGGCCCTGGAAGGTGTGGTCGGCGCGCACGATACGCTCGCCGTGCACGCCCGGCTGCTGTTCGCGCAGCTTATATCCGTGTTCGCTATCAAGGCCGGCGGCAGCGCGGCGGGAGTCCAGGCGGGAGACCAGGCTGGCCTTGGCGTCTGCGCTCATAGGCTGCGCTGGAGAGGCCATCAAGGTGTCTGGCAGGACGCCTGCAAATGCAGGGGCGAACGAGGCGGCAACGGCTGCGGCCAACAGGCTTTTGCGAAGTTTCATCGACTCTCCTAGGGGAACTTGGGTTGGTGGGAGAGTCGAAGTTATGCCTGTTTTTTGTGCAAGTCAAAAATCTTGCAAAATAAGTCATTTCAATCGTGTTTGTTAATTTCTAGACAATGAATTGCGTGACGCTAGCCGCAAAAAAAACGGGGGCCAGTCCCTCAGGACCGGCCCCCGCAAAACTGGGTTAGCTAATTATTGGATTATTGAACTTGCAGGCTGACCTTATCCACCACGAACGAAGTTTGCAGCGACGAATCTTCGGTCATGTTGAAGTGCAGGCGCACGGTTTGGCCCTTGTATGCCAGCAGGTTGAAGCTGCGGATCTGGTAGCCGGCAGCAGCGTTGACGTTGCTGTAGGTTGCCAGGGTGCCCAGGGTAGTGCCTGCACTGTTCTTCACGGTCACAACCAGCTTGTCGTAGGCGGTGCTGCCCGATTCCGCAGTATCGATATGCAGGGCGAACGAGAAGTTAGCGCTGGTTGCAGTCGAAGGGATGGTCACGGTCTGGTACAGCGATTCGGTCGCGGTGGCGCCGTTACCGCCCAGCCATGCGAAGCGGGTGCCTTCGTAAGCGGTCTGGCCGCTGTAGTTGCCGATCACGCCGGTGGTGCCTGCCCATGGGGTGGTGCCGGACTCGAAGCCGCCGTTGGACACCAGCTCGGTCTGCTGGGTGGTGCCTACGGTCAGGGTCGCGTTGTTCGAGGTCGCGGTCTTCACCGGCGACGAGGAGTCGCTGACGATGGCCTTGAACACAGCGCCGTTGTCGGCGGTTTGCGCGGTGAACGAGTAGGTAGCCGAGGTGGCGCCCGAGATCTGGGTGCCGTTGCGGTACCAGGCGTAGCTGTAAGGCGAGGTGCCGCCCGACGCTGCCACGGAGAAGGACGCGGTGCCGCCAGCTGCAACGGTGACGTTGTTAGGCTGGGTGGTGATCGACACGCCGCTTGCGCCGATTTCGTCGACGTCGGTGCCAACGTTAATTGCAGCGTATGCGCGCTTCACAGCGATCGATTCTGCGCTGCCTACGCCGTACAGTTCTTCAGCGGACTGAATCATCTTGGTACGTGCATCGGCGTAGGTGGAGGACGCGGTCAGCTTGGTGGTGTTGGTCTTGAACCAGATGCGGTACGCCTTGTCGTTACCGATACCGTGCATCGCCAGCGGCTGCTTGTTCAGGTAGGAGCTGTACATCTCGCTGGAGGACGAGGAGTTCGAGCCTTGCGACAGGAAGTAGAACATGCGGTTGTTCGGGCCCGAGGAGTAGTGCGGGTTCAGGCTGCCCAGGGTGCTGCTCCAGGCGTCCTTCGATGCGCCATCCTTCGAAGGCTTCCACAGCCAGCGCAGTGGTTGGCCGGACTTGCTGATTTCCTTGCCCATCATCCAGTCATTGCCGGAAGGGACGACGGTGCCGGTGCCGCCGTTGCGGGCGTAGGCTTCCACCATTTCACCGTTGATGTCGGAGGAGGATTCGTTCAGGCCGCCCGATTCGCCGGAGTAGGTCAGGTTGGAGGTGGCGTCGGTCACGCCGTGGCCCATTTCGTGGCCGATCACGTCGATCGAACCCAGGCTGTAGAAGCTGGAACCGTCGCCGATGTACATGCATTTGCAACCGGACTCGTAGAAGGCGTTGTCGTAGTTGTTGTCGACGTGGACCGCGATGTAGGTAGCGGTGTTGTTGCCGTCAAGCGACTTCCAGCCCAGCACGTTGTTCATCGTGTCGTAGGTGTTCATCAGGCCCCACAGCGCATTCACTGCAGCGGTCTGGCCGTTGGCGTTGGTGGTGCTGCCGCCGCTGATGTAGTTCTGGCCGTCACCCCAGGTGTTGGTGGTGTTGGTGTAGATCGAACCGGCTTGCGGGTTGGACTCTGGCGAGTGGTTGGCGTTGGTGATGGCCATGCCGCCGAAGGTGCCGCCGGTGCCGCGGGTCGAGTCCAGCATCTTGTAGGTGGAGCCGGACAGGGTGGTCTGGATCGGCACGTCGCCGTTGTATTGGCTGTGGCCAACGCCGGTCACGGTCTGCAGAGAATCCCATTGCTTGAGCACGGTGCCGGTCTGGGCGCTGATCACGGTGTCGCGCGAGGTGGCGTGGCCGTCCTTGACCATACGGGTCTTGACCATGTAGGCCAGCTCGTAATGGTCGACAACTTCTTCCACGTCCATCGCGTTCAGTGCGCTTTCAGCCTTGTTGGCGGCGGCGGCGACGCGCTGGGTCTTGACCACTGGCCAGATCAGCAGTTCGGCTTCTGGTTTGAAGCGGTGGGTATTGCCTGGGGTGCGCGAAACAGCGATGCGGATCGCTTCTTCAGCGGAGAAGGCGGCGTTGGTGTCAGGGGCGCCCTTGCCGCTGGCTTTGGCGGCGCGGTGTGCGTCCAGGCCATTGCGGCGGTCGGAGGCGTGCTCGCTGACGATCTCGCCATGCTCATCGGTCACTACGACGGATTCGGAACCGAACACGCGCAGGCCCTGGAAGGTGTGGTCGGCGCGGGTGATGCGCTCGCCGCGCTCGCCAGGTTGCTGGCTGCGCAGCTTGTAACCATGTTCTTGATCGAGGCCAGCGGCGGCGCGGCGTGCATCCAGGCGCGCGGTCAGGTTGGCTTTTGCTTCAACACTCATCTGCTGGCCAGGGGCGACCATCAGGTTATCAGGCAGAACACCAGCGAATGCAGGTGCGAACGAAGCTGCGACGGCTGCGGCTAGCAGGCTTTTGCGAAGTTTCATGTCTCTCCTTGTGGGATTTGGTGATTATTGGGAGAGCCGGAAGTTATGCCTCTTTTTTCAGCGAGTCAAAAAATTTGCAAAAAAAGTCGTTTCGACAAATTTTGTTCAATTTGAGACATTTGAATACATATTCATGAACAATCGCTTAGCGCGGCTTTCTTTCAGATGGCGCACGATTGCTGTTTTTTGTAGGGAAGATGCAACGAAATAGAAGGGTTTTTCTAGTTTCGTGTTCGACGCAACACAAATATGTATCAAATTGTCACGCGGTTGTTGCACTAGTTGAATTTTGCGTTTTACACTACCCCACCGTTCAGTTGAGGTACTACTAGTGAGGGCGCATCACTCATGTTGTCTATATCTACAAAAGTCGAAAGGATCGTCACGGAGTCGCCCTTCCTGAGCGAAGGTCTGCGTCGTGGCCTGATCAATTTGTCGGAACTGGCGCGCCAGCTGCAACCGCAGCTCCAGAACGACCTGTGGAAGCCTGTTGGCCAGGCAGCCGTTGTGATGGCATTGCGCCGCGTGGCGGGCCGTTTGCCGGATAGGGACGCACAGGAGCTTGTGCTGGCCCAGCAATCCGGCCAGCTGACCGCGCGCACCGACCTGGTGGAATTCACCTTCCGCCGCTCGGATCACATCGACGACTGCCACCGCCAGCTGCTGGAGCGCGCGGGTACCGGCCATGGCCTGTACCTGACAGTTACCCGCGGCAGCGAAGAAGTGGTGGTGATTTGCAGCCGGCCGCTCATCGGCATGGTGGAGCAGATATTCGCCAATGAACGCCTGCTGGCGCGGCTGGAGAACCTGAACGCCGTCACGCTGCAGCTGACGGCCGATTCCTGGCGCACGCCGGGCATCTACCACGCCATCCTCAAGAAGCTGGCGTGGGACAAGGTCAACCTGATCAACCTGATCTCGACCCACACCGAGCTCACGCTGCTGCTGGAGAAGGAACATACGGGCGCCGCCTTCAGTGTCCTCTCCAACATGATCGCCTCGCACAAGCAACACTGACCCGCCCAGCGGCCGCCCACCCGGACGGCCGCCGTCGCATTGCTAACGGCACTCGATTTTGATTGAGCGCTGGCCGGCCTTTGCGCCCTTGCGGTAAGTGAATGTGCAGACTTTGGCCGATTCTGCCAACGGCTGTGACAGCGTCACCTCATTGTGCGTACCATACCCGCATTCAAGCCATTTCCCGTCAGGGAAAGGGCGGTCCAGGCCATAGGTCTCGGTCCAACCATCCTTCTTTTGCTGCCGCGTGAAGTTGGTCAGGTCGCCATGTCGATCTGGCGGCCCACTGGTCGGCGTGGCCGAGTTAAGGAAAAGCTCGGCGGTAGCCGGGCTTGTCCAGCCAGCCACAGGTGGTACGGCGACGGCGACTGAGTCGGGGCAGGAAATGGGCCCCGCCACGGCCGTTAGCTCCAATAGAGCGAGCAAAGCGAACATCATCCAATTGAGCTTCATGGTTCACTTAATGACAAAGAATGCGTCTGCGTTGTCACTCGGCGAAACGTAGTTGCCTTGCTTGTCTTTGCCCAGCGCTGGGATGAAGCGTGAGCTGACCTGGTGGCTCTTCTTGCTTGCCCATTGGTCCATCACATGTATGCCGCCTATCCCTTGCCTGAGGTAGAGTGCCGCGTGATTTCCATGCGGCTTGTTAGGGCGGCCGTTGACGAACGTGGCTATTGCGTACCTTTCTTAAGCAGACGGTTGCCGACTACAGGCTCTCCCTGGCGCCAGTTGGCGGTAACAGGCGCCCCGGCAAAGACCTGAACAAGTGCCACGCATTGCTGGTTTCCAACTAATTCGTGCTTTTCAAGGTCGTCAACGTTCTCGTAACGGTATGGCATGATGGGCCTCCAGTGGATGATCGGGTACTGGAAGCGTAATTTGAATTTAAGAGGCGCTTTTTGAGTATGAGCAACGGATTCGACAAAGTTGTTGTTCCTTTGCCGTAAAATTGACCGCGCACGATTGGATTTTTGCCGTACGGCCCTGCCTTACATTATCATTGCCGTCCAGCAACACAACCGGGAGTCGGACTATGGGCGTGAAGCGCGATATGCAGCGGGTAGTGCCGGCATTGCGGGTGGCGAGCTATGCAGCCAGCAAGCCGTTCTATGAGTCGCTTGGCTTCCGCGAGGAATGGACCCACCATTTCGAGCCCGGTATGCCGACCTTCGCTTCAATGGTCTTCGACGGGATGGAAGTCTTCCTGACCGAACATACCGGCGACTGCCAACCCGGCGGGCTGGTGCATTTTTATGTAGCGGACGTTGATGCGCTGTACGATGATTTCCTCGAGTACGGCGTGAAGGTAGACGAGGCGCCGAATAATGGCCTGGGCCCCGACTTGCGTGTCATGTCGGTGCTTGACCCAGACCAGAACCGGCTCAAATTCTTGACCCAGACCCATTGGGAGTGAGCGCAAAAATGAAGAAAGCGCTGATGTTCGCAGTCCTCGGTATCGCAGCCGTATCTCAGGCCGGTGCGCAAGGGCTGTACAAATGCAAGGCCGACGGCAAGGTGACCTACCAGTCCATGCCATGCGCCAAAGGCGGTGAAGTACTGGAAGTGCCGCCACCGCCAACTCCGGCCCAGGTCAAAGCGGCACAGGATCGCATGAAGGAAGACCGCGACCGCGCCAACCAGCTGGCTGAGCGCAATCGCGAGGAGCGCGAGCGCAAGGCGAAGGAAGAGAAGGACGAGGCGAAGGATAAAGAAGCCAAGGATGCCAAGGCCGGCAAGTCCCTGGCTAAAACCGATTGCGACAAAATGCGTACGCGCCGCGAAGAACTGTACGGCCAGCGCAACGACAACCGCCGCAATTCCCAGCTCGATGCCATGGCCAAGACCCAGGACGAAATCGACAAGCTGGAATCGAGCTTCACCAAGGCTGCCTGCGGCCCGCTCAATTAAGCGCGCCGCATCGCGCAGGGGGCAGCCCCCCGGCGCTTATTTCTTCTTCTCTTCTTCCGGCTGGGAGAAGTTCAGTTCCGGCTGTTGTTCCTCATCGGGCTTTTGCGCTGGCAGCGCGTCTGGAATGGACGGCTGCTCGATGCGCAAGTCGCCCGCCTCCACCTTGCCTGCTACGCCGCGATCGAGGAACACGGTCACGGTCTGCGGCAGCAGGACCACCAGCAGGACCATCAGCATTTGCAGGCCGACCCAGGGCAGGGCGCCCCAGTAGATGTCCGAGGACTTCACTTCCTTAGGCGCCACGCCGCGCAGGTAGAACAGCGCAAAGCCGAATGGCGGGTGCATGAAGGAGGTCTGCATATTCACGCACAGCATCACGCCGAACCATACCAGCGACGCTGAAGCCGCCGCTTCCGGGCTGCCCATGATGCCTTCCAGCTGCGGCGCCAGCACCTTTTGCGCCACCGGCGCCAGCATCGGCACCACGATGAAGGCGATCTCAAAGAAATCGAGGAAGAAGGCCAGGAAGAACACGAACAGGTTCACTACCAGCACGAAGCCGATCCAGCCGCCCGGGATGCCGTTGAACAGGTGCTCGACCCACAGCCCGCCATCCACGCCCTGGAACACCACCGAGAAGCAGGTGGAGCCGATCAGGATGAAGACCACCATCGCGGTCAGGCGCATGGTGGACTGGTAGCTCAGCTGGATCAGTTCGCGCAGCTCCCTGATATGGCTGGCGCGGAACACGATCCACGCCACGCAGACGTACAGCACGGCCAGCGTCGCCTGCACGGCGCGCTTAGCTTCCGGCACCAGGGCGCCGACCAGCGCAGCGCCCAGCAGGGCCACCATGCCGATGCGGAAGAAGATCTTGTCCTTGCCCTGGAATTCAGGACGGCGGATCGCCGCCAGGATCACCGCACCCAGCGCACCCATGGCGCCCGATTCGGTCGGCGTGGCCACGCCCAGCATCATCGTGCCCAAGACCATGAAGATCAGCACCGCGGCCGGCACGATACCTTCCAGGCATTGCTTCCACAGAGCCCAGCCGCGTGGGCCAAGTTCGTTCTGCGGCGCCGCCGGCAGCCATTCCGGCCGCACGCGCGAGACCACGAAGGTGTACAGCGCGAACAGGGCAATCTGCACCAGCGATGGGCCCCAGGCGCCCAGGTACATGCTGCCCACGTCGGCGGCGGCGGTCTGGGTTTTCAGCTGGTCGGCCAGCACCACCAGCACCAGGGATGGCGGCACCAGCTGGGTGATGGTGCCGGAGGCGGCCAGCACGCCGGTTGCGTAGCGCATGTGATAGCCGTAGCGCATCATCACCGGCAGCGAAATCATGGCCATGGCGATCACCTGCGCCGCTACGGTGCCGGTGATGGCGCCCAGGATGAAGCCGACGATGATCACCGAGTAGCCCAGGCCTCCGCGGATGCTGCCGAACAGGCGGCCCATGGAGTCGAGCATGTCTTCCGCGAGCCGGCACTTTTCAAGGATCGCGCCCATGAAGGTGAAGAAGGGGATGGCCAGCAGCAGGTCATTGGCCAGCACGCTGCCGAAAATCCTTTGCGGCACCGCCTGCAGGAAGGGCACGCCGAAAAAGCCTTCCCAGATCGCGATGAAGCCGAAGAACAGGCCAACGGCCAGCAGCGAGAACGCTACCGGGAAACCGACCAGCATGAACACCACCAGGCCGCCGAACATCAGCGGCGGCATCAAATCCAAGGCAATCATTGCACTGGCCTTTCGTATTTGCTATCCAGGATCGCTTGGCCGGTGAGGTGGGCGATGCGTTTGATCAGTTCCGATACGCCTTGTAGCGTGAGCAGGGCAAAGCCGACGGGCACGATGAATTTGATCGGCCAGCGCGGCAGGCCGCCGGCATTGCTCGATTGCTCCAAGATGGCCCAGGAAGGCAGGAACAGCGATTCCCAGGACAGCCAGGCAAACAGGATGCAGGCGGGGAAGAGGAAGAAGATGATGCCGAAGATATCAATCCACAGCTGTTTGCGTTCGGAGACGTGGCCGTAGATCAGGTCGACACGTACGTGCTCATTGCGCTGGAAGGTGTAGCTGGCGCCCAGCATGACGGCGGCGCCAAACAGGTACCACTGCATTTCGAGCAGGGAGTTGGAGCTCCAGTCGAAGCCATAGCGGATCATGGCGTTGGAAGCGCTGATGAAACAGGACGCTAGTATCATCAGGTTGGCCAACTGGCCGCAGCGGTAGCCGATGCGATCCAGCCAGCCGGAGAGGCGGAGGAATCCTTGCATTACTTGTCTCCATTAGTTATTGCAAGGATATTATCTGCTTTGCGAAAACCGGTAAACCAATGTCTGACCCGCAGGGTCAGACACTTGGCCTGCGGCTGCCGCGTGTCGGTGCCTGACCCTGCGGGTCAGGCACCGGGTTACCGGTTTTCAGCCCAGCTGCGAGCGCACGCGAGCGATGGCGGCACGCACCTGGTTCGGTGCGGTGCCGCCAACGTGATCACGTGCCGCTACCGAGCCTTCCAGCGTCAGCACTGCAAACACGTCTTCGCCAACCAGCGGCGAGAATGCGCGCAGCTGTTCCAGCGACATCTCCGCCAAGTCGATCTTCAAGTCGTCGCAAGCACGCACCGCGTGCGCCACCGCTTCGTGCGCGTCACGGAATGGCAGGCCTTTCTTGACCAGGTAGTCGGCCAGGTCGGTCGCAGTGGCGTAGCCCTGCAGCGCAGCCGAACGCATCGCTTCTGGCTTGACGGTGATACCGCCCGCCATGTCAGCGAAGATACGCAGCGTATCAACCACGGTGTCGACGGTGTCGAACAGCGGCTCTTTATCTTCCTGGTTGTCCTTGTTGTAAGCCAGCGGCTGGCCCTTCATCAGGGTCAGAAGGCCCATCAAATGGCCGAACACGCGGCCAGTCTTGCCGCGCGCCAGTTCCGGCACGTCCGGGTTTTTCTTCTGAGGCATGATCGAGGAGCCGGTGCAGAAGCGGTCGGCGATATCGATAAAGCCAACGCGTGGGCTCATCCAGATAATCAGTTCTTCCGACATGCGCGACACGTGCATCATCAGCAGCGAAGCGGCGGCGGTGAATTCGATTGCGAAGTCGCGGTCCGACACCGCATCCAGCGAGTTATGGCAAACGTCGTCGAAGCCCAGGGTCTTGGCAACGCGCAGGCGGTCGATAGGGAAGGTGGTACCGGCGAGTGCGGCGGCGCCCAGCGGCAGGCGGTTCACGCGCTTGCGGCAATCCTGCATGCGCTCGACGTCGCGGCCGAACATTTCAACGTAGGCCAGCATGTGGTGGCCGAAGGTGATCGGCTGCGCTACTTGCATGTGGGTGAAGCCAGGCAGGATCACGTCTGCATTCTTTTCTGCCAGGTCGACCAGGGCGCCGCGCAGCTGCTGCAGCAGGCCGGTGATGTCGTCGATGGCGGAGCGCACGTACAGGCGGATGTCGGTCGCCACCTGGTCGTTACGGGAGCGGCCGGTGTGCAGGCGCTTGCCGGCGTCGCCAACCAGCTCGGTCAGGCGTTTTTCGATATTCAGGTGGACGTCTTCCAGGTCCAGCTGCCATTCGAACTGGCCGCCGTCGATTTCGGCGCTGACTTGCGCCAGGCCTTTCTGGATCGCGGTCAGGTCGGCTGCCGGGATGATGCCCTGGGCTGCCAGCATGTCGGCGTGGGCCAGGGAGCCCTGGATATCGGCCTTGGCCATGCGCTTGTCAAAAAACACCGAGGCGGTGTAACGTTTCACGAGGTCGGAAACAGGTTCGGAAAAACGTGCGGACCAGGCTTCCGCCTTCTTGGAGAATTGATCTGTCATGGTGTTTTTGCTATGAGATTGGTACGTTGAATTCAAACGATTATAAATTAGTAGGAGAACTAATGAAGAAGTTAGCAACTTTGCTACTGTTGGTGCTGGCCAGCGGTAGCGCATTGGCAGCGGGCGCGCGCCCGGCCGACGTGGCCACGGTGGACGGTATCGTGGGCGCCCTGTACGACACCATTTCCGGCCCCGCCGGCAAGGTGCGCGACTGGGACCGTCTGCGTTCCCTGTTCCGCAACGATGGCCGCATGGTGGTGCATAGCGCCGGCAAGGACGGTGTGATCCACACCCGCGTGCTGTCGCTGGAGGACTACATCACCCGCGTTACGCCGGTATTTGCCAAGGAAGGCTTCTACGAATCCGAACTGGCGCGCAAAGGCGAGGAATTCGGCCAGATCGCCCAGGTGTTCAGCACCTACGAGGCGCGCCATGCGCCGGCGGAGGCGCCTTTCGTGCGCGGCATCAATTCCATCCAGCTGGTGAACGATGGCCAGCGCTGGTGGATTTCGCAACTTCTGTGGCAGCCGGAAGGGGAGAAGACCCCTCTGCCGGAGCGTTACCTGAAGGCGCGCTGATATTTAGTAAGAACGGGTGCACGATAGCGTTTTACTCCACCGTTGCGCCCGGCTACACTGTTGAAAAGGTCTTTCCCCGATGTCTAGCAGCGATGCCAGTGAGCAAGTAGAACAGGAGGCCATCGTGAAGCTGTACTCCCCCGCCGGCCTGGCCCGTTTGGGCCTGGCCTTGCTAGCCGCCTGCGGCCTCCCGATACACGCAAGGGAAGCGCCGCCCACGAAACCTGTTCCCGCCAGCAGCGGGCGCACCAGCACAACGCCGCCGCCCGAGTCGCCGTCCAAGTCGCCCGGTGCTCCTCCCAGCCTGCCCCCCCAACTTCCCGACACGGCGGCGCCGGTACGCATCGTAGCGGGCGCCAGCGCCACGCTGAGCGGCGGCGGGGCTGCGATTGCGCCTTCGCCTGTAGCGGCGCACCAGGGATCGCTGGTCATCATCGGCGGCGGCCTGCGCGGGGATAACGCGGACGTCTGGCAAAGGATTGTGAAACTGGCCGGCGGCAAGGGCTCGCGCATCGCGGTCTTCCCTTCAGCGGCGGGCAATCCGGAGCGTTCGGCCCAGACCATCATCGGCTACCTGCGCAAATGGGGCGCCGACGCCTTCCTGGTGCCGGTGGCGGTGCGCCTGACAGGCAGCGACTACAAGAAAAATGCGGACGATGCCGTGCTGGCGAAGAAGATCCGCGAGTCCGACGGCATCTATTTTGCCGGCGGTGACCAGGGCCGTATTACTAAAGCGCTGCTGCGCGAAGACGGCACCCAGACTGCGGCGCTGGAGGCTGTGTGGGACGTGTACCGCCGCGGCGGCGTGATCGCCGGTACTTCGGCCGGAGCCGCCATCATGAGCAGCACCATGTTCGCCAACCCGAAGGCGGTGCTGTCCATGCTGCAGACCGGCATTGCGGATGGCCGCGAACTGGGCCCGGGCCTGGGCTTCATCGGCGACGACGTGTTCGTGGACCAGCACCTGCTAGTGCGCGGCCGCTTTGCGCGCATGATCCCCGCCATGCTGGCCAAGGGCTACCAGATTGGCCTGGGCATCGACGAGGACAGCGCGATGGTGGTGAACGCGCAGCGCGAGGTGGAAGTCATCGGCTACAAGGGCGCGCTGCTGATCGACCTGTCGCGCGCCGAGTGGGACAAGGACTCGCCGCACTTCAGCGTGCGCAATGCGGTGATCAGTTACCTGGACCGTGGCGACAAGTTCAATATCGGCACCCATATGTTCCTGCCGTCCACCGACAAGGCGGGCGGCCGCATCGACCCCACGCGTACCCTGGGCCGGGGCGAGGTCTTCAGCAATGACGTGCTGGGCAACAGCGCCGTGATCGATTTGATGGAGCGCCTGATCGACAGCAACCAGAATGAGGCAATCGGCATCGCCAGCGGCAACCCGCGCGCCAGCGGCACCGAGGTGGGCTTCGAATTCCGCTTCACCAAGACGCCCGATAGCGTGGGCTATGTGTCGAGCCTGGCGGAGGCATATTCAGTGCTGAATATCCGCCTTGATATCCGGCCTATCGAAATCACGCGGCCCCTCTACAAATATAAGTGAGGATTTGAATCCGGCGGCGCCGCCGCTGCGTATATGCCATGGCAACCAACCACACGGGAGGAAACCATGGCACTCATCAAGCACGCTGCTGTCCAGTTAGCCCTGCTGTCGGCCCTGGCGTCGGCAGCGCAGGCGTCCAGCCACCGCGAAGCACCTTTCATCACACGCCAGCCCAAGGTCGACGGGACTGATTTCTATATATTCCGCAGCTACGAGCCCGGGCGCGAGCAATTCGTTACCCTGATCGCCAATTACGTGCCCTTGCAGGATGCGTACGGCGGGCCGAATTATTTCAGCATGGATCCGGACGCGATGTACGAGATCCATATCGACAATAATGGCGATGCGCGGGAGGACCTGACCTTCCAGTTCCGCTTCACCAATACCTTCAAGAATGCCGCCTTCAATGTCGGCGGCAAGAGCGTGCCGATCCCGCTGGTGATCAACGGCGGCCCGATCAACGACGTCAATCCGGCCGGCTTGAATGTGCGTGAAACCTATACCGTGGACGTGGTGCGCGGTGATCGCCGCAGTGCGCGGCAGGCGGTGCGCATGGCGGGCAGCGGCGCTACCGTGTTTGACAAGCCGATCGACAATATCGGCAACAAGTCGATTCCCGATTACGCGGGCTATGCGGGCAAGCATGTGTACACGGTGAACATTCCCGGTTGCTCGGTGCCGGCGCGCATGTTCGTTGGGCAGCGCAAGGATCCATTCGTGGTCAACCTGGGCGAGACATTTGACCTGATCAACATCAAGGCGCCCGCTGTGGAATTCCTGGCGAATGCGGAGAAGAATGCCCGCGATGACCTGGACGACAAGAACGTGACCTCGATTGAACTGGAGGTGGCGGCTTCCTGCCTCACGGCGGGCGGTGAGCCGGTGATCGGTGCCTGGACAACGGCCAGCTTGCGGCAGGGGCGCTTGCTCAATCCGAACGGCGGCTCGAAGGAGGGTGGGGCGTGGACGCAGGTGTCGCGGCTCGGCATGCCGCTGGTGAATGAGGTGGTGATTGGCTTGAAGGACAAGGACCGCTTCAACCATAGCAAGCCTATGCAGGACGGGCAGTTTGCGGATTACGTCACCAACCCGACCTTGCCGGCGCTGGTGGAGGTGCTGTTCGGCAGCGCCGGAGCAAAAGCGCCGACCAATTTCCCGCGCAATGACCTGGTGAAGGTCTTCCTCACCGGCGTGCAGGGGTTGAACCAGCCGGCCAATGTGAAGGCCTCCGAGATGCTGCGGCTGAATACTTCGATTGCGCCGGTGGCTAAGGGGGCGCAGAAGCGGTTGGGGGTGATCGATGGCGACAATGCAGGCTTCCCCAACGGCCGTCGCCCTGGCGATGATGTGGTGGATATCGCCTTGCGCGTGGTAATGGGCAAACTGTGCACGCTGAATATCGGCTGCGCGCCGGGCGATGCGCCGGCGGGGGCGATCCGCTTCACCGATGGCGCTTACCTGGATGACAGCTTCTTCGGCGCTGCCTTCCCTTACCTTAAAACGCCGATTGCCGGCTCGCCGCAGCAATAGGAGGGCCAAGCCATGAAACGTATCATTCATGTGTTCACCGCTACGATATTGGCCGGGCTACTGACCGCTTGCGGCGGTGGCGGAGGGGGGAGCGATGGATCGGCGATGGGCACCCCCGTGCCGCCTGTCGCTCCAGCGACTGCGGGAGATGCCTTTACCGCCGCCTTAGTGGCGCTGGTCCGTAGCGCCCCTGACGACGCCGAGCCCTCCGACGTGGAGGGCACAGCGCTCACGAAGCCGGATGGCAGCGAACCGGTGGCGGTGGAGTGAGGCGGCAATGCAGCGCCACGTCCTCTTCGCAATCGCATTGGCGGCCGCCATGGCTGCCGATGCGGCGCCATTTGTCCCTCGCCTCGGCTCCGAAGTGCTGGAAACGCTGCCGCGCCGCACGACCGCACCCACGGCGGAATTGCGCCGGGCAAGTACGCGCGATCCGGCCGCCGCCGCAGCACTGGCCCAGTACTACATTGAGCTTGGCCGGGCAGCGAGCGATCCTCGCTACTTCGGCTATGCGCAGTCAGTGCTGGCGCCATGGTGGAGGGCGCCTACGCCGCCGGTCCAGGTCCTGTTGCTACGCGCAACGCTGCTGCAATCGAGCCACCGCTTCGAAGAGGCGATGCGCGACCTGGATGCGGTGACGAGCGCCGATCCGTTAAACGCCCAGGCCTGGCTGACGCTGGCCACTGTGCAAGTGGTGCGCGGCGAATACGATGCCGCCGTTCGCAGTTGCGGACGGTTGTCGTCACTTGCCAGCGGCTTGGCCGGCATGACCTGCCTTGCCAATGCACGCGCCGCCAGCGGACAGATCGCAGCCAGCGAGCGCTTGCTGGCGCTGGCAGTCGAACGAAGCGGCGCCGAGCCCGCGCAGACGGGCCTGCGCACCTGGGCATTGACCTTGCTTGGTGAGCTGGCAGCGCGGCGTGGCAATGCCGACGTCGCCGAAGCGCGTTTCCGCCAGGCGCTTGCCATCGCGCCGGACGACAGCTACCTGCTCGGCGCTTACGCGGACTTGCTGCTGGACCGGCGCCGCTACACTGATGTGCAAGCACTGCTCGGCAGCCGCATGAGGGTCGACAGCCTGTTGCTGCGCTACGCACTGGCCCTCCAGGCCACGGCCGCGCCGTCGGCGGCCGCCACGGTCGCCGAGCTGCAGGCGCGTTTCGATGCTGCATCGCGCCGCGGCGACGCCATTCACCAACGCGAGCAGGCACGCTTTGAACTGTACTTGCGGGGCGACGCGCAGGCTGCTTTGCGGCTAGCGCTGGCCAACTGGCAAGTCCAGAAGGAGCCCGCCGACCTGCGCATCCTGCTGGAAGCGGCGCTCGCGGCACATGCCCCAGCCGCCGCCCGGCCTGCACTCGCATGGCGCCGCAAGTCCGGCATCGAAGACAGCGTCATCGCCATGCTGGCGCAAAAGCTGGAAGGAGGCCCGGCATGAAAGGCCGAACCCTCACCGTGCGCCGCCTGGCCGCGCTGTTCCTTTTGCCCCTGCTGCTCGCTGCCGGCGCAGCCCGTGCCCACAAGCCCAGCGACAGCTACCTTACTTTGCGCGTCTCAGCGGCCACCATCGATGGCCGCTGGGACATCGCCTTGCGCGACCTCGACTTCGCCCTAGGCCTCGATACCGATGGTGACGGTAAGCTGACCTGGGACGAAGTCCGTTCCCGCCACAGCGACATCGCCAATTACGCCATATCGCGCCTCGGCCTCGTGCCGGGCTGCCGGCTGCAGGTGGTTGCCAATCAAATCGACCGCCACACCGACGGCGCCTATGCCGTCCTCATTCTGCGCGGTGAATGCCAGCCCGGCGCCTCCTTCGCCATCGACTACCAACTGTTCGCCGATCTCGACGCGCAGCACCGCGGCATGGCCAGCATCACGGTCGACGGACAGCTGCAATCGCTGGTGCTGGGCGGCGACAGCACACGCTTCGCGGCGGGTAATCGTGGCAGCGAGGCCGCCACTGGCCTGTGGCGCCAGGCCACCGGCTACCTGCGCCACGGCGTCTGGCACATCTGGACCGGTTACGACCACATCCTCTTCCTGCTATCTCTCCTGCTGCCCGCCGTGCTGGCGAAAAGCTGGCGCCCCGCGGGCGCCGACGTGCTGCGCGTGGTCACAGCCTTCACGCTCGCCCACTCCGTCACACTCTCACTGGCAGCGCTTCATGTGGTCGCACTCCCAAGCCGCCTGGTCGAATCCGCCATCGCCGCTTCCGTCGCCATCGCAGCACTGAACAACATCTGGCCGCTGGTACAGGGTAAGCGTTGGCTGGCAGCTTTCGTATTTGGCCTGCTGCACGGCTTTGGCTTTGCTGGAGTTCTGGGCGACCTTGGCCTGCCGAAAGGCGCCGCCGCCATTGCGCTGGCGGGTTTCAATATCGGCGTGGAATTGGGACAGCTGGCGATCGTCGCAGCCTTCGTCCCATTGGCATACGCCATGCGCAGCACATGGCTTTACCGGCAAGTCATGGTGAAAGGCGGCTCGGCATGCATTGCACTGCTGGCGACCGTGTGGCTCATTGAGCGAGCAACCGCCTGATTACATGGCCTGTACCCAAGGGCCTTTGTACAGGACCGGCCCGGTCGGGCCATTCGGATCGGGCGACCCGCCGCGTGGCTCGAGCGAAATCGCCAGCACCACCACATCAGTGCCCACCGCGCCTGCCGCCAACGAGAACGTCGCCCGTCCGTCATCACCGAGCACGCCCAGCGAACGTGGCGGACCGGCCTTTGGTATCGCCCACAGTTGCAGCGAGCGGTCGAGCGGCACCGATGCCGCGCCCACCATATGGACTTGCAGCACGCGCTTGCCAGTATCGGCCTTGACCAGCAAGGCGGGCTGCGCCTGCTCGTCGGTCAGCGTTGCCACCAGGTCGTAAGAAGGTTCGCGTAGATGCTGCACGCTGATCGACACCACTAGCGCCGCCACCGCAGCGGCCGACGCCATGCCAAGCCCGAAACCGCGCCAGAAATACCAGCGGCTGCGTTCCGGCTTCAGGCGCAGGCGCATTTCGATATTGCTCCAGACCTGGGGGGAGGGGGCCTGTCCCTGCACGAATTCGTACATGGGCAGCAGGCGCTGTTCCCATCCTTTGACCAATAAGCGCAGGGCGGCATCGCTGTACATCCAGCCCTCGAAACGCCGCCGCGCGCCGCCACGCAGGCTTCCCAGCACATATTCGGCCGCCAGCTTGTCGCGCAGGGCGTCGTTGCCACGGATGTTCATGACGCGCCTCCCTGCGAGAGGCAATTCTTCAATTTCTCCATGCCGCGGCGGATCCAGGTCTTGATGGTGCCGACCGGCAGCGACATGCGTTGCGCAACTTCGGTGTGGGACAGGTCGTGGAAGAAGGCCAGCCCGATCGCCAGCCGGTGCAGATTCTCCAGCCGCGACATGCAGCCGGCCAGCGCGCGCGCATCGCTGCTCATTTCGCTCGCCTCGGCGGGCGTGCTGGCATCGTCCCGAAGTAGTGAATCCATTGTGACATCCAGTTCCAGCGTGTTGTCCGTGCGGCGCAGGATATCCAGCGCCTTGTTGCGGACAATGGCCGCCATCCACGTCAGCGGCGCTGAGAGGCCGGCCTGGTAATCCGGCGCTGCGTGCCAGATCGACACGAAGCCTTCCTGCAGCGCCTCTTCGGCCAGTTCCCGCTTACGTAATATACGCATGGCGAAGCCAAACAGTTTCGGCGCGGCTGCGTCATACAGCGCGCGGAAGGCTGCTGCATCCTGGCGGCCGGCTGCCGCCAGCCAGGCGCGTAGCTGATCGGGTTCGATTGTCATGGGGCCATCTTATGCCTGCCTTTTTTTGTGGTCTACAGTATTCAGCAAAGCAAAGCTACAATATCCGCCATCAAAACCACACTGGAGACTTCATGCCGTATCTGAATCGACTGCTGGCGGGAGCCGCGCTGAGCGCCGTTGCCGGCCTGGCGCTGGCCGCGCAGCCTGCGACCGTACGCCTGGACTATATGCACACTGGTAACGCGCTAAACGAAAGCTACGCGATCGAGCAAGTTGTGATTGAGCCGCTGCCGTGGCCGGGCGATATGTCCAAGACAATCGACACCACCAACCGTGGCGTGAACAAGGTGGAAGTGGCGGATGCCAAGACCGGCAAGCTGCTGTACGCCCGCACCTTCTCCACCATTTTCGTTGAATGGAAGTCGACCGAAGAAGCGAGCAAGCTGACGCGCGGCTTCCACGAGTCGGTGCGATTCCCTAAGCCGGACCGTCCGGTCAAGGTTCGAATCCTGAAGCGCGACGAGCGCAATGAGTTCTCCGTGGTGTGGAGCCTGGACGTCGATACCGATGCGATGGACGTGGTGCGCAAGCAGGATACTGCGCCTGCCAAGCCGATCCCGATCCGCGTGAATGGCCCAAGCGAGAAGAAAGTGGACTTGCTGATCCTGGGCGACGGTTACACCAAGGCGGATATGGCCAAGTTCGAAGCCCGCGCGCGCAAGCTGTCCGATTACCTGTTCACGGTCTCGCCGTTCAAGGAGCGCGCCAAGGACTTCAACGTGTGGGCGATGGCGGTGCCTACGCAGGAGTCGGGTGTGTCGCGTCCTTCGACCAATACCCACCATGCGTCGAAGCTGGGTACGCGCTACGACATCTTCGGCAGCGAGCGTTATGTGCTGACCATCGATAACCGTGCGTTGCGTGAGATCGCGCAGCATGCGCCGTATGAATTCATCGAGATCCTGGTTAACAACGACACCTATGGCGGTGGCGGTATTTACGGGCAATTTAGCACGGCGGCGGCGGATAATGATTGGGCAAACTACCTGTTCGTGCATGAATTCGGCCACCACTTCGCGGGGCTGGCGGATGAGTATTACACCTCGCCGGTGGCATATGCGACGGGCGGTGCACGCATGGAGCCTTGGGAGCCGAATGTGACGGCTTTGCTTGATCCTGCGAATGTGAAGTGGAAGAAGTTTGTGACGCCGGGGACGGTGCTGCCAACGGCGTGGCCGAAGGCGGAGTATGAAGCGCATTCGCGCGAGTACCAGAAGATTCGTGCGCAGCTGCGCAAGGATAATCGTCCGGAGTCGGAGATGAGCAAGCTGTTTAAGGAGGACCTGGCGTGGACTAATGCGCTGTTCTCGAAGGCGCCTAACAGCAAGGCGGTGGGGGCTTTCGAGGGGGCGAATTATGAGGCGACTGGCTACTATCGTTCGCAGCAGCAGTGCTTGATGTTTGATCGGAGTGAGGCGTTTTGTGCGGTTTGTAGTGATGCGGTGCAGGAGACGATTGATCTTTATGCACCACGCTAAACCGGTAATTCAATGTCAGACCCGCAGGGTCTGACACTTGGCCTGCGGAAGCCGCGTATCGGTGTCTGACCCTGCGGGTCAGACACCGGGTTACCGGTTTAGGTGTTCGGCAGCAAACCCGTAGGCTTAATCCGCACCGGCATCGGCTTACCCTTGCGCGCACGCTTGCCAAAGTGCGGCCCCAGAGCCGTCGGCCCCATACGGTCTTCCTTAGCCTTCTGCGCATTCCCAATTCCCAGCACGGTCACACCCTTATCGGTGATCGCGCAAGCGGCAACCAGCTTCTCCTTATCACCCAGGTCCATCAGGATCACGCCACGGCCGCCGTTGGACAGCACCTTCATCTCGTCCATTCCGAACACCAGCAGGTTTGACTTCTCCGAGATCACTGCCACCGCGCTCGAGCCCTCGGTCACCACGGTAGGCGGCAGGGGCTTGTCGCCTTCATCCAGCGTAATGAACGCCTTGCCGCCCTTCAGGCGCGACACCATATCGCCAGCCTTGGCGATAAAGCCGTAGCCCGCATCGGACGCCAGCAGCAGCTGCTTGTCGCCGTTGCCCGCGTAGTAGTGCAGCAAACGCGCACCGCCCGACAGGTCGACCAGGGTCGTAATCGGCACGCCATCGCCACGCGCGTTAGGCAGGGCGGCGACTGGCACGGAGTAGACCTTGCCGTTATCGCCGAAGCCCAGAAGAGTATCCACGGTACGGCACTCGAACGCGCCATACAGCGAGTCGCCTGCCTTGAAGGTGAATTGCGCCGGATCGTGGCCGATGCCGGTACGCGCACGCACCCAGCCTTTTTCGGAGATGATCACGGTCACCGGTTCGTCGGCCACCTTCTGTTCAACGACTGCCTTCTGCGCTTCCTCGATCAGGGTGCGGCGCGCGTCGCCATAAGTCTTGGTGTCGCCGTCGATTTCCTTGATGACCAGGCGGCGCAAGGTGGCAGGGTTGTCCAGCACTTCCTGCAGGCCTTCGCGCTCCTTGCGCAGTTCCGACAGCTCCTGTTCGATCTTGATCGCTTCCAGGCGCGCCAATTGACGCAGGCGGATTTCCAGGATGTCTTCAGCCTGGCGGTCCGACAGCTTGAAGCGTTCGATCAGGGCCGCCTTCGGCTCGTCCGAATTGCGGATGATGGCGATCACTTCATCGATATTCAGCAGGACGATCTGGCGGCCTTCCAGGATATGGATGCGCTCATCGACCTTGTTCAGTCGGAACTGGGTACGGCGGGTCACAGTCGCGAAGCGGAACTCGATCCACTCGCCCAGGATGTCGCTGATGCCCTTCTGGCGCGGGCGGCCATCGCCGCCGATCATCACCAGGTTCATCGAGGCAGAGGTCTCGAGCGAGGTATGCGCCAGCAGCATGTGCATGAACTCAGTCTGGTTCTGGTTCTTCGACTTAGGTTCGAACACCAGGCGCACAGCGGCCTCGCGACCGGATTCATCGCGTACCTTATCCAGCTGGCCAAGCAGCAGGCCTTTCAGCGCCACTTGTTCCGGCGACAGGGCTTTCTTGCCCAGCTTGACCTTAGGATTGGTCAGTTCTTCGATTTCTTCCAGCACCTTCTGCGACGAAGTGCCAGGCGGCAGTTCGTACACGACGGCTTGCCATTGGCCGCGCGCCAGTTCTTCGATTTTCCAGCGTGCGCGCACCTTCATCGAGCCGCGGCCCGAGGCGTACATATCGTCAAGCTGCGCGCGTGGGGTGATCAACTGGCCGCCGCCCGGGAAGTCCGGGCCAGGGATCAGTTCCATCAGTTCCGCGTGGCTGATCTTCGGATTGCGGATCATCGCCACGGCGGCTTTGGCCACCTCGGTCAGGTTGTGCGAAGGGATTTCCGTCGCCAGGCCCACCGCGATACCGGAGGCGCCGTTCAGCAGCACCATCGGCAGGCGCGCCGGCAGCAGGGCAGGTTCCTCGTACGAGCCGTCGTAGTTCGGGATGAAGTCCACGGTGCCCTGGTCGATTTCGTCCAGCAGCAGGCGCGAGATTGGGGTCAAACGGGCTTCGGTGTATCGCATTGCCGCGGCGCCGTCGCCGTCGCGCGAACCGAAGTTACCCTGGCCGTCGATCAGCGGGTAGCGCAGCGAGAAATCCTGCGCCATACGCACCAGCGCGTCGTAAACCGACTGGTCGCCGTGCGGGTGCAGCTTACCCAGCACGTCGCCGACCACGGTGGCGGACTTGCGCGGCTTGGCAGTCGGGCCCAGGCCCAGTTCATTCATCGAGTACAGGATACGGCGCTGCACCGGCTTCTGGCCGTCGCACACGTCCGGCAGGGCGCGGCCCTTGACCACGGAAATGGCGTAGTCAAGGTAGGCGCGTTCGGCGAAGGTCGACAGGGTCAGAGTTTCGCCGCCGTCATCACCGCCACTGCCACCGCTTGGCGGCAGTTCCGGAGTTGGTTCGTCAAAGAGATTTGCTTGAGTCATTTTGTTTGCTTTCTAAACCGGTAATTCGGTGTCAGACCCGCAGGGTCAGACACCAGGCCCGCACCGGTCGCGTACCAGTGTCTGACCCTGCGGGTCTGACACTGGTTTGCCGGGTTTAAATGTCCGCTTCTACTTCGTTGCCGTGTTCCTCGATCCATGCGCGGCGGGCGGCGGCTTCGCCTTTGCCCATCAGCATATTGAAGCGCGCGGAGGAGTAGCCGTGGTCGAAATCGCCCAGCGACACTGGCAGCAGGCGGCGAGTGTCCGGATTCATGGTGGTTTCCCACAGCTGCTCGGCGTTCATCTCGCCCAGGCCTTTGAAGCGGGAGATGGTCCAGGAGCCTTCTTTCAGGCCATCCTTGCGCAGCTTGTCTTCGATCGCAACGAGTTCGCCGTCGTCCAGTGCGTACAGCTTCTGGATTGGCTTCTTGCCGCGTGCAGGCGCGTCGACGCGGTATAACGGCGGACGGGCGATGCAGATATTCCCGTTCTCGATCAGCTTCGGGAAATGGCGGAAGAACAGGGTAAGCAGCAGCACCTGGATGTGGGAACCGTCGACGTCCGCATCGGAGAGGATGCAGATTTTGCCGTAACGCAGGCCGCTCAGGTCCGGCGCGTCGCCGTAGTTGTGCGGGTCGACGCCGATCGCCACTGCGATGTCGTGGATCTCGTTGTTGGCGAACAGGCGGTCCTTGTCGGTTTCCCAGGAGTTCAGCACCTTGCCGCGCAGCGGCAGGATGGCCTGGAATTCCTTGTCGCGGCCCATCTTGGCCGAACCGCCCGCCGAGTCACCTTCGACCAGGAAGATTTCGGTGCGGGTCACTTCATCCGATTCGCAATCGGTCAGCTTGCCCGGCAACACAGCCACGCCGGAAGATTTCTTCTTCTCGACCTTCTGCGCCGAACGCAGGCGCGATTGCGCTTGCTTGATCACCAGCTCTGCCAGTTTCTTGCCGTAGTCGATGTGCTGGTTCAGCCACAGCTCCAGCGCAGGCTTGGAGAAAGTCGACACCAGGCGCACCGCATCGCGCGAATTCAGGCGCTCCTTGATCTGACCCTGGAATTGCGGGTCCAGCACTTTGGCGGACAGCACGAAGGAAGCGCGTGCGAACACGTCTTCCGGCAGTAGCTTCACGCCCTTCGGCAGCAGCGAGTGCAGCTCGACGAAATTCTTCATTGCGCCGAACAGGCCTTCGCGCAGGCCCGATTCGTGGGTACCGCCGTTCGGGGTCGGGATCAGGTTGACGTAGGATTCGCGCACCACGGCGCCTTCCTCGGTCCATGCCACGACCCACGATGCGCCTTCGCCTTCGGCAAAGCCTTCCGCATCCGGGGTCGCAAACTGCTCGCCCTCGAACAGGGGAATCAGGGTTTCGCCGCCCGAGGTGGTCTGGGCCAGTTGCTCGTTCAGGTAGCCGCGCAGGCCATCCTTGTACATCCAGGTCTGTTCGTCGCCGTTCTTGGCGTTCTTCAGCGTGACGGTCACGCCAGGCAGCAGCACGGCCTTGGAGCGCAGCAGTCGTTGCAGCTCGACTTGCGAGATCAGCGGCGAGTCGAAATACTTCGCATCCGGCCAGGCGGTGACGCGGGTACCGGACTTTTTGCCGTCTTTCGGCGCAGGCTCGGAGCGCAGCGGTTCCACCAGGTCGCCGTTTTCGAAGGCGATATTGTGGAAGCCATTGCCGGCGTCGTCTTTACGCCACACTGCGATTTCCAGGCGCTTGGACAGCGCATTAGTCACCGACACGCCAACGCCGTGCAGGCCGCCCGAGAAGGCGTAGGCGCCGCCCGAACCCTTGTCGAACTTACCGCCCGCGTGCAGGCGGGTGAAGACGATTTCCACCGTCGGCACGTTTTCTTCCGGATGCAGACCGACCGGGATACCGCGGCCGTCGTCTTCGACGGTGATGGAACCGTCGGCATTCTGCGTCACGATGATATTTTTGCAATGGCCGCCCAACGCTTCATCGGAGGCATTGTCGATCACCTCCTGGATGATGTGCAGCGGGTTCTCGGTGCGGGTGTACATGCCCGGGCGCTGCTTGACGGGTTCCAGTCCTTTGAGGACGCGGATGGATGATTCGCTGTAGTCGGAAACTGGTTTTTTAGTGGCCATACTTGTTCTTGGTAATGCAAAGTGCTGTGATTATATACAGTATTTCCCGGTAACTTGCGATTAGTTGATGCCTTTCGCACAAGCTTGACCGAACGCATGCTTGCGCATTCTATCCGCAACGGCGGGTGGCGCAAGGGAATCGCGGCAGTAAAATGGGATTATGACCACAGATCGGCGCCCGTTCGCAGTCAGGCTGGTTGGCTTCCCACCGGAGGCCGGGCGGGCGCTTGCGCAGGGTTTGGCCAGGGCGCCGGCCGACGGACCCTTCTATATGTGCCTGTCCGAAGACAGCCTGCAGGACCCCGACATCTACCTCGCCAACGGCACCGAACTGAAAGCACTGGCAGCCATCGCATCGTTGGCTGCAGGCGACATTCGCCCGGCCCTGGTGCTGGGCGCGACCGGCGTTGCGCTGACCTACCCAAACCTGCCGCTGCCGGTGCAATGGGCCACGATGTACGCCGAACTGGCCCGCCTGGTGGAGCGCCGCGCCGAAGTGCTGGCCGGGCTGTCGGCTTCCGGGCAGTCGATGGTGCCCGAGCGCCGCCGCCGCGAACGGCTCGATCTGGACCTGACTGAACCTGGCGTCTATGAAAAGATGCGCAAGCCGCGCCGCGAAGGCGCCGTGCTGTGCGTGGACGCCAACGCCACCTTTAGCGAATACCTGGGGATCTCGCTCAAACAATTCAGCACCCCGGTGTTGTGGGCAGTGGACGGTGTGGCTGCGCTGGCGCTTTGCCGCCAGCAGGCGGTCGCCGTCGTGCTGCTGGACTTCGCCGCCCCCATCATCGACCACTACCTGCTGTGCGCCCACCTGCGCAGCGAAGCCTCGCAGCCCGAGGTGATCTTCCTCGTGCAATCGGCGCACGACTACGACACCACCCGCGCCCACGCCGCCGGCGCCGCCGGCATGCTGGACAAGCCGCTGGCCCAGCACCAGGTCCAAGCCGTCCTCCGCAAATTCATGCGCCTCTGAAATGTCCACCGTGGGGTCAGGAACAATAGTGGACATTTCCCTCAGAAATGTCCACTTTTGTTCCTGACCCCACGGTGGACATTTTTACGCTTCCTTTACTGGCGGGGACTGGGTTTTAAGGCTGTTTTTACGGGCGAATCGATAGAGTTCTGCTTCGACTTCATCGAAGGAATTCGTCACCATGAAAAAACTTATTCTTGCCTCCGCCGTGCTGACGGCGTTCACCGTATCGGTCCGCGCTGAAGAGGCCAAGCCGGATAATGAAATCAGCTTTAATGCTGCCGTTACATCGGACTATCGATACCGTGGCATTTCCCAGACCCGTTTGAAGCCTGCCCTGCAGGGTGGCATCGACTATGTCACCAATCCGACCGGCTTCTATATCGGCGCATGGGCCTCTACTATCAAGTGGGCCAAGGACGCCGGGGGCGGAGGCAGCGTGGAACTGGATATTTACGGCGGCAAGCGTGGCCAGATCACGTCCGATGTCAGCTACGATGTCGGTGTGCTGAGCTACGTCTATGCCGATAATGGCCTGAAACACGTGCCAGGCTTCGCCAACGCCGACACCACCGAAATTTACGGCCAGGTCGGCTATGGCCCAGCGACCCTGAAGTATTCGCATTCGCTGACCAACCTGTTCGGCTATATCGACAGCAAGAACTCCGGCTACCTTGACCTGGGCGCCAATATCGACGCCGGCAACGGCTACACCATCAACCTGCACGCCGGCCACCAGCGCGTGCACCACAACAGCGGTGCCAGCTACACCGACTGGAAAGCCGGCGTGACCAAGGACCTGGGCTTCGCCAGCGTACAACTGGCCGCCGTCGGCACCAATGCCAGCAAGACTGCCTACGCTTCGCCCGCCAATGGCAAGTTCCTGGGCAAGAACGCCTTGCAACTGACCCTCAGCAAAACCTTCTGAGCGGGATAGGGCCTGCGTCCACGGCGTCTGCGGGCGCCATTTTTACGTCTTGTTTACAGCAGCCCGCCGAGTCTTTACACCGATTTTAGGCGCGGCTCGATAAGCTGGTTCACAAGTAAACAAGACTTTTTCGGGGAAAGAAATGGACTTCGTATTTTTAGGCGCAATCGTCGCCTTCATCGCATTGATTGCGGCCATGGCGGCGGGCTGCGACAAGCTGGGAGGTAAGCAATGAACATCTTTTACGTCGTCGGCTCGGTCGCCACGGCCGGCCTGCTGGCCTACCTTCTGATAGCCCTGCTCAAGGCGGAGGATCTGTAATATGAGCACCCAATCCTTCCTGTTACTGGCCGTTTTCATGGTGGTGCTGATTGCCGCCGCCTGGCCGCTGGGCGGATGGCTCGCCCGCGTGGCGGACGGCCGCCAGATGCCGGGCCTGGGCTGGCTGGGCGCCCTGGAAAAACTGCTCTACCGCGCGGCCGGCGTGCCCCTCGACCTAGAAAAGCAGGGCATGGGCTGGAAAGCTTATGCCACTGCGCTGCTGGCCTTCAACGGCCTGGGCGTGCTGTTCGTATACGGCGTGCAGCGCCTGCAGCAATGGCTGCCCTTGAACCCACAGGGCCTGGCCAATATCAGCCCGGATTCTTCGTTCAACACTGCCGTCAGCTTCGTTTCCAACACGAACTGGCAAGGTTATGTGGGCGAGCAGACCATGAGCTACCTGAGCCAGATGTTGGCGCTGGCGCCGCAGAACTTCTTCTCGGCCGCCACCGGCATCGCCGTCGCCTTCGCCCTGATCCGCGGCTTTGCGCAGCGCTCGGCCAATTCGATCGGCAACTTCTGGGTCGACCTGAACCGCGTCACGCTGTACGTGCTGCTGCCGCTGTCCTTCGTCTACGCCGTCTTCCTGGTGGGGCAGGGCGCGATCCAGAACTTCTCCGCCTACAAGGAAGTGAGCCTGGTCGAAACCGTCGCCTATTCGGAAGCCAAAACCGGTGCCGACGGCCAGCCGCTGAAGGATGCCGCAGGCCAGCCAGTCATGGAAGGCAAGACTGCCAGTACCCAACTGATCGCCATGGGCCCGGTCGCTTCGCAGGAAGCGATCAAGATGTTGGGCACCAACGGCGGCGGCTTCTTCAACGCCAACTCGGCCCACCCTTACGAAAATCCGACGCCGCTCTCCAACTTCGTGCAGATGCTGTCGATCTTCCTGATCCCGGCCGGACTGTGCTTCGCCTTTGGCCAACTTGTGGGAGACCGCCGCCAGGGCTGGGCGGTGCTGGCTGCGATGAGCATCATGTTCGTGGTGGCAGCAGGCGGCATCATGGCAGCCGAGCAGTCCAGCCATCCTGCCCTGCAAGCGATGGGTGTTGACCAGTCGGCCACCGCACTGCAGCCGGGCGGCAATATGGAAGGCAAGGAAGCCCGCTTCGGTATTGCCGCATCCGGCCTGTTCGCCGCGGTCACCACCGCTGCGTCGTGCGGTGCGGTAAACAGCTTCCACGATTCCTTCACGCCGTTGGGCGGCATGGGACCGACCCTGCTGATGCAACTGGGCGAAGTGATCTTCGGCGGCGTTGGCTCCGGCCTGTACGGCATGCTGATCTTCGCCATCATGGCGGTGTTCATTGCCGGCCTGATGATCGGGCGCACCCCGGAATACCTGGGTAAGAAGATCCAGTCGTACGAGATGAAGATGACGTCCATCGCCATCCTGGTCACGCCGACCCTGGTGCTGGTGGGGACTGCCGTCGCCGTCATGCTGGAGGTGGGCAAGGCCGGCGTGGCCAATCCCGGCGCGCACGGCTTCACCGAGATCCTGTACGCCTTCAGTTCGGCCGCCAACAACAACGGCAGCGCCTTTGCCGGCATTTCCGCCAACACGCCGTTTTACAACACCATGCTGGCCATCGCCATGTGGTTTGGCCGCTTCGCCATGATCGTTCCGGTTCTGGCCATTGCCGGTTCGCTGGCCGGCAAGCAGCGCCTGCAAGCGACCTCCGGCACCATGCCGACCCATGGCCTGATGTTCGTGTGCCTGCTGATTGCCGTGGTCCTGCTGGTTGGCGTCCTGAATTATGTTCCTGCCCTGGCGCTTGGCCCGGTCATTGAGCACCTGCAACTGTATAAATAAGGAGTGCACACCATGTCGCAATCCCAGGCGATTCCAGTCGCCCAACCAGGCCAGCGCCTCAAGCTGTTTGAATCAAAGCTCGTGCTGCCAGCCATGATCGAGTCCTTCTACAAGCTTAATCCGGCGGTGCAGTTGCGCAGCCCGGTGATGTTCGTCGTGTATGTCGGCAGCATCATCACCTCGCTGCTGTACGTGCAGTCGATCTTTGGCAAGGGCGAAGCCAGCTCCGGCTTTATCCTGGCCACTGCGATCTGGCTGTGGTTCACGGTGTTGTTCGCCAACTTTGCCGAAGCGCTGGCCGAGGGCCGCAGCAAGGCGCAAGCAGCGTCGCTGCGCAGCCTGAAGCAAAGCGTCACCTCTAAGAAGCTGGCCGCTCCGAAGCATGGCGTGCAATGGCTGCCATGCCCGGCCACCGACCTGCGCAAGGGACATTACGTGCTGGTGGAAGCGGGCGACGTGATCCCGATCGACGGCACTGTGATCGAAGGCGTGGCATCGGTGGATGAAAGTGCCATTACCGGCGAATCGGCCCCGGTGATCCGCGAATCGGGCGGTGACTTTTCTTCCGTCACCGGCGGCACCCGCGTGCTGTCCGACTGGCTGGTAGTGCAAGTCACCTCAAATCCAGGCGAGACCTTCCTCGACCGCATGATCGCCATGGTGGAAGGCGCCAAGCGCAAAAAAACTCCCAACGAAATCGCACTGACCATCCTGCTGGTGGCGCTGACCATCGTGTTCCTGGTGGTGACCGCGACCCTGCTGCCGATGTCCATGTTCTCGGTGGAAGTGGCCAAAGCCGGGACCCCGATCACGATCACCGTGCTGATCGCGCTGCTGGTGTGCCTGATCCCGACCACCATCGGCGGCCTGCTGTCGGCCATTGGCGTGGCCGGCATGAGCCGCATGATGCAGGCCAATGTGATCGCTACTTCCGGCCGCGCCGTGGAAGCCGCCGGCGACGTCGACGTGCTGTTGCTGGATAAAACCGGCACGATCACCCTTGGCAACCGCCAGGCTTCCGGCTTCTTTCCCGCTCCGGGCGTGAACGAGCGCGAACTGGCCGATGTTGCGCAACTGGCATCGCTGGCCGACGAAACGCCGGAAGGCCGCAGCATCGTAGTATTGGCCAAGCAGAAGTTCAATATCCGCGAACGCGAGTTGTCGCCGGTCCACGCTACCTTCATCCCGTTCACCGCGCAGACTCGCATGAGCGGCGTCGACATGGACGGCCGTGAAGTGCGCAAGGGTGCCGCCGAAGCAGTGCGCAAGCACGTGGAATCGCAGGGCAAGGACTTTCCTGCCGAAGTGCTGCGCGCCGTCGACGATGTGTCGCGTCGCGGCAGCACGCCGTTGGTGGTGGCCGATTCCGGGCGCGTGATGGGCGTGGTGGAGCTGAAGGACATCGTCAAGGGCGGCATCAAGGAGCGTTTCGCCGAACTGCGCCGCATGGGTATCAAGACCGTGATGATCACAGGCGACAATAAGGTGACAGCTGCCGCCATCGCAGCCGAAGCAGGCGTGGACGACTTCTTGGCCGAAGCAACGCCGGAAGACAAGCTGAAACTGATCCGCGATTACCAGTCCGACGGCCGCCTCGTCGCCATGACCGGCGACGGCACGAACGACGCGCCGGCGCTGGCCCAGGCCGACGTGGCGGTGGCCATGAGCTCCGGCACGCAAGCTGCAAAAGAAGCCGGCAATATGGTCGACCTGGACTCGAATCCGACCAAGCTGTTGGAGATTGTGGAAATCGGCAAGCAGATGCTGATGACGCGCGGCTCGCTGACGACGTTTTCGATTTCGAACGACATTGCCAAGTACTTCGCGATCATTCCGGCCGCCTTTGTCGGCACCTATCCGCAGCTCAAAGCGCTGGACATCATGCACCTGGCCAGCCCGAATTCGGCCATCATGTCCGCCGTGATTTTCAACGCGTTGATCATCGTGTTCCTGATTCCGCTGGCCCTGAAAGGCGTGCGTTACCGCGCCATCGGCGCCACTGCGCTGCTGCGGCGTAACCTGCTGGTCTACGGCGTCGGTGGCCTGGTCCTGCCGTTCATCGGCATCAAGCTGATCGACCTGCTGCTGGCAGCGTTCAACCTCGTTTAAGCTGGAGAATACGATGATTACTACTTTCCGCCCCGCCCTGGTGCTGTTTGGGGTACTTACCCTGGCCACAGGAGTGCTCTATCCGCTGGCAGTGACCGGCGTCGGCCAGGCATTATTTCCGCACCAGGCGGCCGGCTCCATTATTGAGGTGGATGGCAAGGCGATCGGTTCTACGCTGATCGGCCAGCAATTCACATCGCCCAAGTATTTCTGGGGCCGCCCGTCGGCCACCGGCCCGATGCCGTTTAACGCCAACGGTTCCTCGGCCTCCAATCTGGGCCCATTGAATCCCGCATTCACCGATGCTGTCAAAGGCCGCGTGGCTGCGCTGAAGGCTGCCGATCCCGCCAACACGGCGCCAATCCCGGTCGACCTGGTCACGGCCTCGGGCAGCGGCCTGGATCCGGAAGTCAGCCTCGCGGCAGTGAAGTACCAGCTCAACCGCGTGGCAGTCCAGCGCCACATGGCGCCGGAACAGATGCAAAAGCTGGTCGACGAGCACTCGGGCAAGCAGTACTTCGGCATCTTTGGCGAGCCGCGGGTGAACGTGCTGGCGCTCAATCTGGCGTTGGACGGGAAAACACCGCATACTCGCTGACATGATTCCACTCGACGAAGACCGGCCGGACCCCGACGCGCTGCTGGCGCATCTGCAGGAGCAGGATCGCAAGGCCGCGCGCGGCAAGCTGCGCATCTACTTCGGGGCCTCGGCGGGAGTAGGGAAGACCTACGCCATGCTGTCGGCCGCGCGCAAGCTGCAGGCGGCAGGGCAGCAAGTGCTGGTCGGCGTCATCGAAACCCATGGCCGCAGCGAGACTGCGGCGCTGCTCGAAGGGCTCGACGTGCTGCCCCTTAAGCAAATTGATTACCGCGACAAAGTCCTGCGCGAATTCGATATCGACGCGGCGCTCGAACGCCGCCCCCCGTTGATTCTGATCGATGAACTGGCGCATTCCAATGCGCCCGGTTCGCGCCATCCCAAGCGCTGGCAGGACGTGGAGGAGCTACTGGAAGCGGGGATCGACGTTCTCAGCACCGTCAACGTACAGCACCTGGAAAGCCTGAACGACGTAGTGGGCGGTATAACTGGCATCCAGGTCAACGAAACCGTGCCGGACACCGTCTTCGACGCCGCCGACGAAGTGGTGCTGGTCGACATCCCTGCCGATGAACTGCTGGCGCGCCTGAAAGGCGGCAAGGTCTATCAGGAACAGCAAGCCGAACGCGCCGCGCAGAACTTCTTCCGCAAAGGGAACCTGATCGCCCTGCGCGAACTGGCCTTGCGCCGCACCGCCGACCGCATCGAGGACGATGTACGCGCCTACCGTGTCGAGCAATCGATCGACACCATCTGGAAGACCGGCGCCTCGGTGCTGGCACTGGTCGGGCCGCGTCCCGGCTGCGAGCAAGTGGTGCGCAGCGCTGCGCGCTTGGCGGGGCAGTTGGGCACTGAATGGCATGCAATTTACGTCGAGACGCCGGCCTTGCAGCGCCTTCCCGCTGCGCAGCGCGAGCGGGTGTTGAAGATACTGAAGCTGGCGCAGGACCTGGGCGCCACGACGGCGGTCCTTTCCGGCAGCAATGTCGCCTCCGCAGCGGCGGAATACGCGCGCAGCCATAACCTGTCCAAGATCGCGATGGGGCGGGCGCACCGCAGCAGTCCGTGGCGCCGTTCCCATATCCGCAGCCTGGCAGCCTACGCGCCTGACATTGACCTGATCGAGGTCTCGGGTAGCGAACGCGAAGCGCCGACCGCAACGGCGGCCTCCGCCTCCACCGCCGCTGAAGACGCAGTGGAGGACGCGCTGCGCTTCAAGCGGCGCGCCGTTGGCTACGGCGTGGCGGCCGCTTCCAGCGTGGGGATGGCCTTGGTCGCAACGCTGCTGCTGCCATTCTTCGACCTGGCCAATATCGCCATGCTTTTCCTCCTGGTCGTGCTGCTGGTCGCGGTGCGCTACGGACGTGGCCCGTCCGTACTGGCGACTTGCCTCTGCGTGGCGAGCCTGGACTTCTTCTTCGTTCCGCCGCGCTTCAGCTTTGCCATCTCGGACCTGCAATACATGGTCACTTTCGGCGTGATGCTGGCGGTCGGCCTGATCACTGGCTACCTGACGGCTGGACTGCGCTTCCAGGCGCGAGTGGCCTCCTACCGCGAAGCGCGCGCCCGAGCCCTGTATGAATTTGCGCGTGAGATGTCCGGCGTGCTGCAGACGGAGCAGGTGTTCGAAACCACGGCGCGCTTCGTGCAGTCCACGTTCAACGCCAAGGCGACCCTGCTGGTGCCGGATGCCGAGGGCCGCTTACAGCTGCCGCCCGGTGCCGCAGCGCCACGGGCATTGGACCGGGGCGTCGCGCAATGGGCATTCGACCATGCAGAAAGTGCCGGCCTTGGCACTGGCACGCTGCCGGCAAGCCCGCTGTTCTACATGCCCCTGGTCGCGCCAATGCGCACGCGCGGCGTGCTGGCGATCGAGCCGGCGCAGCGGCGCTGGATCCTGATCCCCGAACAGCGGCAGCACCTGGACACCTTCGCCGCGCTGGCCGCCATTGCGCTGGAACGCGTGCACTACGTCGAAGTTGCGCAGGATGCGCTGGTGAATATGGAATCCGAGAGGCTGCGCAACTCCCTGCTGGCGGCCCTGTCGCACGACTTGCGCACGCCGCTTACGTCGCTGGTCGGACTGTCCGAATCGCTGGCCGGATCGCGCCCGGCCTTGTCGGAGCAGCAGCTGGAACTCGCCAATTTCCTGCACGCCGAAGCGCTGCGCATGAGCGCCCTGGTCTCCAACTTGCTTGACATGGCCCGTATCGAAAGCGGTGAACTGAAATTCAACCTTCAATGGCAGCCGCTGGAAGAAGTGGTCGGCAGTTCTCTGCGAGCCAGCCGCCTTCAACTGGCCGGCCATAAAGTGAGCACCCAGCTTTCGCTTGGCCTGCCGCTGCTGCGCTTTGACGCCGTGCTGATCGAGCGTGTGCTGTGCAACCTGCTGGAGAATGCGGCCAAATACACACCGGCCGGAGCGTCGGTCGTCATCTACGCCGTACAGCGCGGCGAATATGTTCGGGTGATGGTGTACGATAACGGCCCCGGCGTGCCGCGCGGCCGCGAAGAAGCGGTGTTTGAAAAATTCACCCGCGGCGAAAAGGAATCTTCCAAACCGGGCGTTGGCCTGGGACTGGCGATCTGCCGCGCCATTGTTGAAGCGCATGGCGGCACCATTGCGACGGACAAATCGCCGATTGGCGGCGCCGCCTTCGTCTTCACGCTGCCGGTCGGCACGCCGCCGCAGTTGCCGGAAATCGAGGAATAATGAGCACGCAAGAAAACGAGATAGCCCCTACAGCCTTGCTGGTGGAAGACGAGCCGCAGATTCGCCGCTTTGTCCGCGCGGCGCTGGAACAGGAGGGCTGGCACGTCCACGAATCGGCCACCATGCAGCGAGGCCTGATCGACGCCGGCACGCGCCGCCCGGACTTGGTGATCCTCGACCTGGGCCTGCCCGATGGCGACGGCATCGACTTCATCGCCGACCTGCGCGAGTGGTCGAATGTGCCGGTGATCGTATTGTCCGCGCGTGTCAACGAAGCGGACAAGATCAAGGCCCTCGACGCTGGCGCAGACGACTACCTGAGCAAGCCCTTCGGAACTGGCGAACTGCTGGCCCGCGTGCGCGCAACCCTGCGCCGCCAGCGGCAGCCGCAAGCCGACAAGGCTGGCCAGGTCAAGTTCGGCGAAGTGCTGGTCGACATACAAAACCGCCGCGTCACCAAGCGCGGCGAACACGTGCACCTGACGCCCACCGAATACCGCCTGCTGTCCGTGCTGGTCGCCAACGCCGGCCGCGTGATGACAGCGCCGCAGCTGCTGCGCGCGGTTTGGGGGCCAGCGCAATCGGACAACAGCCACTACCTGCGCATCTACATGGGCCACCTGCGCCACAAGCTGGAAGACGACCCCGCCCAGCCGCAATACCTGCTGACCGAAACCGCCGTCGGCTACCGCCTCCAAGTCGGCTAAATGTCCACCTTGGGGTCAGGAACGAAAGTGGACATTTCCAAAGGAAAATGTCCACTTCGGTTCCTGACCCCACGGTGGACATTTTTATTTGGAAAGGGAGCGCATTGCGCGCTCGAGGCCTTCGATGGTGATGGGGAACATGCGGTTCTGCATGATCTGGCGGATCACGGAGATCGATTGGCGATATTGCCACAGGCCTTCGGGCTCGGGGTTGAGCCAGATGAACTTGGGGAAGTGGCTGGTGAAGCGGCCTAGCCATTCGGCGCCGGCTTCTTCGTTGTTGTATTCGACCGAGCCGCCGGGCTGCAGCACTTCGTAAGGACTCATGGTGGCGTCGCCGACGAAGATCAGTTTCGTGTCGGGCGGGTATTTGCGCAGCACGTCCCAGGTGGCGAAGCGTTCGGCATTGCGGCGGCGGTTGCTGCGCCACAGGTAGTCGTACACGCAGTTGTGGAAGTAGTAGAACTCCATGTTCTTGAACTCGGTCTTGGCGGCCGAGAACAGTTCTTCCGCGCGTTCAATATGGTCATCCATCGTGCCGCCCACGTCCATCAGCATCAAAACCTTGACGTTGTTCTTGCGCTCGGGCTGCATCTTGATGTCGAGGTAGCCGGCGTTGTTGGCGGTGGCGCGGATGGTCTGGTCCAAGGCTAGTTCTTCCGCTGCGCCTTGGCGTGCGAACTTGCGCAGGCGGCGTAACGCGACCTTGATGTTGCGGGTGCCGAGTTCGCGCTCGCCGTCGTAGTCCTTGTAGGTGCGCTGCTCCCACACTTTCACTGCCGTGCGGTTGCCGCCCTTGCCGCCGATGCGGATGCCTTCCGGATTGGTGCCGCCGTTGCCGAACGGTGAAGTGCCGCCGCTGCCTATCCATTTGTTGCCGCCTTCGTGGCGTTCTTTCTGCTCTTTCAGCAGCTCGTTCAGGCGGTCCATCAGCTTGCCGTAGCCGAATTTTTCCAGCGCGGCGATCTGCTCGGGTGTCAGTTCGCGCTTCATGCGCTGCAGCAGCCAGTCGAGCGGGATTTCTTTCGTGGTGTCGAAGACGGCGTTGATGCCTTTGAAGTACTGGCCGAAGGCGCGGTCGAACTTGTCGTAGTTGGCCTCGTCCTTCACCAGGCACAGTCGGCTCATGTAGTAGAAGTCGTCCAGCGATGGTTCCAGCACCTGCTTTTGCATGGCTTCCAGCAGGGTGAGGAATTCCTTGATCGTGACCGGGATCTTGGCATCTTTCAGCGTGAAGAAGAAGTCGATCAGCATGCCGTTCCCCTACGCGCCAGCAGGTATTTCAGTTGGGCCTTCACTTCCGGCCATTCACCGCGCACGATGCTGTACATGACCGTGTCGCGCACGGTGCCGTCGCGGCGCACGGCGTGGTGGCGCAGCACGCCATCCTTTTTTGCGCCCAGGCGTTCGATGGCGGCTTGCGAGGCGTGGTTGTAGTTGTCGGTGCGGAAGCCGACCAAGGCGCAGCCCAGGGTTTCGAAGGCGTGCGTCAGCAAGAGCAGCTTGCACGTGGTGTTGACGTGGGTGCGCTGCGCGCTGCGTCGGTACCAGGTGTAGCCGATTTCTACGCGGTCGATGGCGGGGACGATGTCGTGGTAGCTGGTGGTGCCCAGCACCGTGCCGCTCGCCGCTTCGATCACGGCGAAGGCGAGGCGGGAAGGGCGCATTTCCAGCGCCGTGGCGATGTAGGCTTCCACTTTGTGCGGCTCGGGCACGGAGGTGATACGCAGGTTCCACAGCTCGCCGTCTTGCGCGGCCTGGCGCAAGCCGTCGGCGTGCTGCGGGCCGAGCGGCTCAAGACGCAGGCCGTTGGCTTCCAGCGTGACCGGGGTTGGAGCTTCCATCAACGGTTGGTCCTCTGCATGAATACCAGGCGTTCGAACAGGTGAACGTCCTGTTCGTTTTTCAGCAGGGCGCCATGCAGCGGCGGGACAGCGGCTTTCTGGTCCTTGCTGCGCAGGACTTCCGGCGGGATGTCTTCGGCCATCAGGAGCTTCAGCCAGTCGAGGAATTCGCTGGTGGACGGCTTCTTCTTCAGGCCCGGCACGTCGCGCACTTCGTAGAAGGTTTGCAGGGCGGTGGCCAGCAATTCCTGTTTCAGGTGCGGGTAGTGGACTTTGACGATGGCTTCCATCGTGTCCTTGTCCGGGAATTTGATGTAGTGGAAGAAGCAGCGGCGCAGGAAGGCGTCCGGCAGCTCTTTCTCGTTATTGGAGGTGATGATGACCAGCGGGCGGTGCTTGGCCGTCACCATTTCGCGCGTCTCGTAGACGTAGAACTCCATGCGGTCCAGTTCGCGCAGCAGATCGTTCGGGAATTCGATGTCGGCTTTGTCGATTTCGTCGATCAGCAGCACGACCGGTTCCGGCGCGGTGAAGGCTTGCCACAGCACGCCTTTGACGATGTAGTTGTGGATGTCGCGCACGCGCTCGTCGCCCAGCTGGGAATCGCGCAGGCGGGAGACGGCGTCGTATTCGTACAGGCCTTGCTGGGCCTTGGTGGTGGATTTGATGTGCCACTGCATCAGCGGCATATCGAGGGCGGCGGCCACTTCTTCGGCCAGCATGGTCTTGCCGGTGCCCGGTTCGCCCTTGATCAGCAGCGGGCGTTGCAGGGTCAGGGCGGCGTTGACGGCCAGTTTCAGGTCATTGGTCGCGACGTAGTTGTCGGAGCCTTCAAAGCGTTGCGGTGCGTGCATATAAATACTTCCGGTGAGGTTATCACCGGAAGTATATGCTACGGACGCTTACGGGGTGCAGTTGCCAGCGGTCGGCCAGGCGGTGGTGCCGTTCACGGCGAACGGCGTCGCCAGTGGTGCTTTGTAGCCCTTCGATTCGCATGGAACTACCCAGAAGCGCTTGCTGGTTGCCGGGTAGCCGTAGCTGGCCACCTGGGTAGCGGCGTTGGCGCTGTATTTGAGGCCCCACATGTCGAAGAAGTTGCGCTGGTCGCGGTGCGTGATGTGCGACATTACTACCAGCATGTAGTCTTCGGCCGTGATGCTCGAGATCGAGCTGCGGTTGGCGTAGACGGCGTTGCCAAAGCCCAGTTTCACACGCTCGATGCTCCAGGATGCATCGCTGTCGTCCGCCTTGGACAGAAGGCGGTCATGCAGGTAGAGCAGTCGATACAAGTCCCAGCCTTCATCGCCCAGGATGTCGCGGTTATCCAACGCGGCTTGCCAGTAGAACATCAGGCGGCCCCAGAACAGGTCGGAACCGTCGAACCACAGGTTGTTCTTCACATAGTCCGCCGGCGCGGATTGCAGCTGGGCGGCTTGCAGCAGGTTGAAGGTCTCTTTCTGCTGCAGGCTGCGGCCTTTTTGCGGGGCCGAAGGGTTGGTGCGGTTGTAGCGCAGCCATTTGTGCATCGGGAAGATGTTGTTCGACACTTCGCCGCTCTGGCCACCATACAGCCTGAAGTGGCCATACTGCAGGTTGTGGCCGAACTCGTGCGATTCACCCCAGCCCAATGGGTCGAAGCCCCACCAGCTGTCAATTGGATTGCCGGAGCACAGGTCGCCGCAATTCGGACGGTCGGCATTGTAATGCTGAACGCCAGTCAAGCCATGGATGGACTGATTCGTGCAATCCCAGCCGTTTTGCTGGCAGAACGCGGTTACGCCGGGCGTCAGTGCCAGGTTGCTGCCGTTGAAGGCGGCCAAGTTGTAAATATCCTGATAGACATAGGTGTCGGTGTCGCTGAGCAAACGGGAGACATCATGGTTGTACAACGCGATCGATTCCTGCATATTAGCTTTGGTCGCGTGGATTTCGATGCTAGGCGTCAGGATTTCCGACCAGCCCAAGGCATTGTTGTTGACATCGGCCGCGAAGCTGGCTGCACTGTCCGGGCCGGTGTAGGCCGCTTGCTGGCCGACGCCGATGAACTTCAGCTGGATGTCGGCCGGCGTTGCGGTCGATTCCACTCGCACATAAATCACGCCGCCATAAGGATGGTTCATCCTCAGCTCGCCGCCTGCGGCCAGCGGGATTTCATTGCCCCACATGAACCTTGGGCGGTCATAGGCATCGCCGAAAATATTGGAGGTGCCGCCGCGCAGCTGGTTAACGTAGACCCAGATCTTGGCCGGGTTGTTATCCAGTCGTTGGACGGTAAAGAACGGGCGGCCAGGCAGGGCGTAGACGGCGGTACTGGTGGTGAATTCCTCGCCGCGCGAAGTAATCGTACGGTTGACGGTCACAGCCGGAACGCTGGCTGGAACCACGGGACTGAAGCTGCTGCCGTTCAGGTTAAGGGCCGGCTGGATGTTACGGTTGTAGGCCAGCGCATAATCGGCGAACAGCGCCTGCAAGAACTTGTTGACCGGGGTCGAGTTCTTGCTCATCGGATAAAGGGTGTTCTTGCGATAATAGTCGCCCAGCAGTACCAGTTCTTTCAGCAAGGTGGTGGCGTCGGGCTGGAACAGGCGCTTGCCCGAGGTTTCCATGGTGGCGATCCAGGTCTTCAGGTATTCCGCACCTTGGTAGAACTCATTGCTGATGCCAGAGAGCGCCTTGCAATCGTCTTGGTTTTTCGGATCGCATTGGCTCAGGTCGAACGTGTAATTGCTAGCGGCAATGTGCTCGACCAGGCGAGACAGCGGTTGCAGCGGCTTCAGCACCGCGGACTGGGCCTCGGCCATTGCATTCTGGTTAGTCCAGCTCGCTTTATCTTCGGACCAGTAATTGCCATTTTCCGGCAGGGACTGCAAGCCCAGCAGATCGGTAATCTGCGTCAGTCCGCCACGAGTGTAGCCGACGGCATGCTCATACAGGAATGGGCGGCCGGAGGCCATCGATTGGTTCAGGAAGCTGACCAAGGCGGCATTGTTGTCATTCAGGGCTGTGCCCTTGCTCCCGACCACCACCAGGGCGCTGCCTTGGGCACAGCTGGACAGCTGCGTGTCATCGTTACAGCTGGTGACTGTCCAGGCCGGGTATTGCTGGTTGAACCAGGTCTTCAGCGAGTTTTGTTCGTTGGTGGTAAAGCGCAGCAGGTTGATGGTGCGTGCGGCGCTGATGTCTTGTTGCTGGCCGGTCAGCAGCCAGGACAGCAAGCGGCGTGTCGGCGTCTGCATGGCCAGGTTGACGCCGTGCTGCAAGTCCCAAATCAGGTCGCCGCCGAAGCCGGCCACGCGGGCAGCTTGGTTACGGCCGGCAACGATGAAGCTGCGGCCGCCATTACCGGCCAGCAGCGAGTAGGTACGGACCGCTTCCAGCGAGTTGGCCGGGGTCAGGAAGGTCGAGGAGTAACTCGGGTCGTAAGTAATGGCATCGCTGCCCCAGACCTGGTTCAGGATTTCGGCCTGCTCGCTGTCGCGTTGGACGAACTCCTGGCGGATAGCCGACAGCAGCTGCACATTATCGGGCAGCTTGTCGACGTTGCCATACGCCAGGGCTGTGGTTAGTGGATCGGTACCGCTGGCGGCCAAGGTGACTTTTTCCTGTCCGGCCTGGGAGCCGTTGGGCGAACTGGTATCGTTGCCGCCGCAAGCAGAAAGCAATGCCGCGAATGCTAACGTTACCATGTTTGGGCGGAATTTCTGACTTAATTTGATTTTCATCATTTTCCCAATGGTTGACGGTGAAAGGACGGGCCCGATGCGCATCGTTAGCGGCGCAGGAACTCACCATCCAATGTAGCATTGATTTCCATGAGGAAACAAAAGTGCGCGCTTTCGGGGTGTAGAAAAGCGGAAGTCGTGCAGCGAAATTTCGAAAATTGAATGAAAGAAGTGAGTGTTGCTAGATCTGCCTTATGGACGATCCTCCAACTAGTAAGGTAAAATCGCAGGTTGAGAGCGCGAAGGGCAGGTTTTTGCGCCAGGCAGTATTCGATTACAACTGATTCTGAAGCCCAAACTATGAAAAAAATCTTCGCACTCCTCGCGCTGGCCGCCGTAGCGCAAGCTGCCGCAGCCGCGGACATCGTCGGCGACGCCAAGAACGCTAAAGGCAAGATCGAGATGTGCATCGGCTGCCACGCAATTGCTGGCTACAAAGCGACTTTCCCGGAAGTGTTCCAGGTTCCAATGCTCGGCGGCCAGAACGCCAAGTACATCGAGAACGCACTGAAGGGTTACCAGAAGGGCGAGCGCAAGCACCCGACCATGAAGGGTATCGCCGTGAGCCTGTCCGACCAGGACATCGCTGACATCGCAGCGTTCTACTCCCAGCAGAAATAAGGCCCGGTACCATGAAAAAACTGATTATTGCTCTGTTCTGCTCCGCAGTGTCGTTTAGCGCCCTGGCTGGCGGTAACGTCGAAAACGGTAAAGCCCTGGCCGAGAAGTACAGCTGTGCTGCCTGCCACGGTAAAGATTTCAACTCCCCGATCGACCCGAGCTATCCTAAGCTGGCTGGCCAGCACAAGGACTACCTGGTGCACGCGCTGACCGCTTACAAGCGTGGTGACGCGCCGAACGGCCGCTCCAACGCGATCATGACCGGCCAGGTTAAGCCGCTGACCAACAAGGACATCCAGGACCTCGCCGCTTACCTGCACTCGCTGCCAGGTTCGCTGGTCCTGAAGCGCTGATCCAGCGCCTCGCTAAAAGAAGCCCGCCACGTGCGGGCTTTTTTGTTGGCCGCCGCGCCGCCCCATAAAAAAACGCCACCCGAAGGTGGCGTTTTTGCATTGCGTCGACGACGCCGTGACCTTAGTAGCCTGCCGGATAGGTGGCGGTGGCAGTCATGACAATCGGCGCTCCCACTTTCGCCGTGGTGGCGCTCAGGTAATTCATCGGGAAGTACAGCTGCTGCACCGCCGGGGTGCCGTAGGCTGCAACCTGCGCCTTCGCTTCAACCGAAGTGGTCACGCCCCACAGTGCGAACATCGGCCCCATGTCGCGTCCAATAATATTGGAGCTGGCGATCAGCAGGAAGTCGTTGCCGCTGATCGAACCTGGATAGGTGGAGTAAGTGCCGAAGCCGTAACCCGTGGACTTGGTGGCCCAGGTCGACGATGCCTGTCCAAAGTTGCGGTCCAACAGATAAAGCAGCGTGAGCACATCCCAGCCGTCCGGGAACTGGCCATTGTAATAGCGTGCATATTCCACCAACTGACGGTAGAACATCACACGCGCCGAGTTGTTGGCGGCATAGGAGGTATCGCTCCAGGTGGAGTTGTACATGGCCGTGGCGGGATCCGTCGTGCCGAGAGCCGCCTTCATATCGTTGAACACCGCTACGCCGGTGTTGGCACGGGCGATGATTGGCGATGCCTGGCCGGCCGTGGTCATGTTGAACTTCATCTGCTTATGCATTGGGAAGATGTTGTTCGAAACTTCGGTCGATTGGCCGCCGTAGACCTTCAGGCGGCCTACCTGGAGGTTATGCCCAATCTCATGCGACTCACCCCAGCCGAGCGGGTTGAATGCCCAGTCCTGGTCGTATGGGTTGCCCGAACAGCCGCTGCCGCACAGCGCGTGAGCATCGCTGATTACATGCTGCATGGTGTCGCGGCGATGCTGCGTGCCGGTGCAATCCCAGCCTTTGCTATTGCAGAAGGCAGTCACTGCGCTGGTCAGGGCGAGCTGGCCGCTGGACGAATTGAAGCCGGCCAGTTCGTAGGTATCCTTGACGGTGTACTTGTACGTGTCGGAAGCCAGGGCAGCCATGTCGCCGCTGTAATCGGCCATGGTTTCCTTGAAGTGGGCCAGGGTCGAATGCAGGGTCAGCGTATCGGTGGCAAAACCTACCCAGTTCGTGGCGGTGGTGTTCACTTCAGCCGCGAAGGTAGCCACCGCCGTCGGATCGTTCGGGTTGCGCAGCACCGGGTGGGTGATGACGCCATCCACTTGCACCGTTACCGTTTGGCTGCCCGATGCTGCGGCGTCGATGAACAGCATCAGCGGGCCGCCGTATGGGCTGGTGATGGAGATCGCCTTATTCGCCGTCAATGCCGCACGCGGCGACGAAATCTGCGTCGGGCGATCGAACTTATCCTTGTCGAACTCCCTGGTGGTGTCGCGCAGCATGTTCAGGCCAAACTTGACCGTGCCCGTACCGCCGTCGGTGCGGGTCAGCGTCACCTTCTTGCCTGGAATGACGTACAGGCCGGTCAGGTACTCCTTGGTTCCGCTGGTTGGCAGCGCGACGGTCACCGTTTGCGAGATGGTCTGTGTGGCGGCCGGAATCATAGTGGCGAAGTTGCCCAGGTTCTTGGCCACTGCCGAACTGTCGCGGCTGATGTACGCGGTTGTATCGGAGAATAAGGCGCGGAAAAAGTCCTGCTTATTGACCGTCTTGTCCATTGGGTAGCTGACGTTCTCGCGGTATTTGTCGCCCAGCAGCACCAGCAGCTTTTCCATCTGGTAGCCAGGCTGGTTGAACAGGCGCGTGCCGTTGGCATCGAGCTGGCGCATGGTAGTGCGAATTTGCCCGGCCAGCGTGCCGAACTCGGACATATAGGTGCTGTCGCTGTCGCAATTGATCGGGCTCGAGGTGCCGCAGCCGCTCCAGGAGGTGCTGAACGTGCCTTGCTCCAGGCGTGCCAGCAGGCTTTGCACGCTCGTCAACCTCGCGGGCTGGGTTGGCAGGGTCGAAGGAGTAAAGCCTTTCAAGCCTTCCTCGCCCCAGTAGTTGGAGGATTGCGCCAGTCCGAAGTAGGTGGACAGGCGAATCGCCAGGTCGCTGGCGTCGCGGTTGTGATTCAGGTAGAGCACAGGAATGCCGAGCGCTTGCGCGCTACTGACCGCTTGCATCACGGTGTCGCCGGAATAGTTCTTCCCTTGGTCGCTGCCGATCACCAGCAGGTTGGCGCCTTGCAGGCAGCCCGCCAGGGCGGCGCCATCGCATGCGTCGTCGGCCTGGGTGCCGGTGCTTGGCTGGCCATTGATGGTGGCGCCCTGGTATTTGGCGTAGAACCAGTCGCGCACTTTCTTCTCATGCGGGTACCAGTAGGTTTCGGTCCCGGGCACCTGCGACACGACCACTTTGAATGTGGCGGGAGAGCCGGCGGCGGCGGAAAGCCAGCCAACCGTGTTGACCATGAACTTGTCCATCTCGGCGTTGCCGGGAACGCCAATCGGATTGCCGCTGAAGGCTGCGTAACGCGCATTGGTCGTCGGTGCGGTGCCTGCAATGCCCAGCGCAACGCCGGTGCCTGCCGTGGCGCCCTTGTACTTCCAGTTACTCGGCAAAATAATATGGTTGCGCGCCGAATCCTGCAGCGTGAAGTAGCCGGAATCGTGTGATGGGTCCCAGTCGATGTTGCCTACGTTGCTGGAGAGCGCTTGCCGGACATTGGCATAGGCGGTGATTTGCGTGGACAGTACCGACTGGGCCGCCGTCAACACTGCTGGCAACGTCACATTGCTGGAATTGCCAGAGCCCAGCGCGACTTCGAGCGGCGAAGTGCTTGGGCCGTTCGGAGGGGGAGGGGTAGTTGGTGTAGTCGGCGTGGTCGGCGTGCCCGGATTGGTGGTGACGGGAGGAGGCGTCGTGCTGCCAGGGCTTCCGGGTGGGTTGGTGCTGCCGCCGTCGCCTGCACTGGTACTGCCGCCGCCGCCGCAACCAGCCAGGCTGGCTGCAATGACGAGCAATGGCATTGTTGCGCGCAGGCCGCGATGGACCGTAAGTAGTCTAGCGATATTCATCTATTCGGATAATTGTTGACGCAAAGAAAGATAACGGTAACATGAAAATGGACTAATTTTGTTTTCTTGTTACAACTGGCAAAGACATTTGTGCGAATTGGTTGCTTAAAAGTAACAAGTTGCCTGCGCGCTCAAACCACGCTTGCCGAGTTTCGTCACAGCGGCGGATCCGTTCAGTTCCGCCGCTGTTAATCTTTCTGCATCTGGCTGGGGAGAAGACGATGGCTTACAAACTGAATATCAATGGCGTGGCGCGTACCGCGGATGTTGAGGGGGACATGCCGCTGCTGTGGGTGCTGCGCGATACGCTGGGGCTGACAGGGACCAAGTATGGCTGCGGCGCCGGTGCTTGCGGGGCGTGCACCGTCCAAATCGACGGGCAGGTGGTGCGCAGTTGCGTGATGCCTGTCAGTGCGGTCGGCAAGGGCAAGGTGCGCACCATCGAGTCGCTGTCGCCGGATCGTTCGCACGCTTTGCAGCAGGCCTGGATCGCGGAGCAAGTGCCGCAGTGCGGTTACTGCCAGTCGGGCATGCTGCTGGCGGCCGCAGCGCTGCTCAAGTCCCACCCCAAGCCAACGGATGCGCAGATCGAGGCGGCCATGACGAATCTTTGCCGCTGCGGTACTTATCCTCGCGTGCGGCGTGCGATCAAGCGCGCTGCGGGCATGAAGGTGGAGGAAGCAGCATGAGTGGCCGTCGCGATTTCCTGAAGACCTTGGCCGCTGGCGGCTTGCTGGTCGCGGTCGGGCCTGCGCTTGTCGCGAATGCGGCCGAGGCGCCGGCTGCGGGCGCTGCACCGGCGCCGGTACCGCCTCCGCCGGGCTGGGTGCGCATTGCTCCGGACGGCGGCGTCACCATCCTTTCCAATACCAGCGAAATAGGGCAGGGCACCGGCACCGCCATCGCCCAGTTGCTGGCCGATGAAATGGACCTGGACTGGAAAACCGTGCGCATCGACATGGCGCCGGTGGAGAAGCAGTTCATCAACTCCGGCTGGGGCGAGTACGCGACGTACGGCAGCGGCGGCGTGGCGCGCCAGTTCATGCAGTTGCGCAAGGCTGGCGCACAGGCGCGCGCCATGCTGGTGGCTGCGGGCGCCGCGGAATGGAAAGTGCCGGCGAGCGAATGCGATACGCAGCTTGGCGCGGTGATCCACAAGCCGACCGGCCGCAAGCTGTCGTACGCGCAGCTGGTGGCGCAGGCTGCCGCGCAGCCGGTGCCGGCCGAGCCGCCGCTGATGCCGAAGGAGCGCTGGCGCCATATGGGCAAGGACGTGGCGCGCCTGGACCTGCCAGCCAAAACCGACGGCAGCGCGGTGTACGGCATCGACGTCAAAGTGCCGGGCATGCTGTACGCGGCGATCCAGCAATGCCCGCACTTTGGCGGTAAACTGGCCTCAGTCGATCCACAGCCCGCGCTGTCCCGGCGCGGTGTGAAGAAAGTGGTGCAGTTGCCGGATGCAGTGACCGTGGTGGCCGACAGCTACTGGCGCGCGCAGCAGGCGCTCAACGCGCTTAAGCCGGAATGGGATCTCGCCGCAGCGAGCAAGCATTCCAGTGCGCCTTATCGCGACATGCTGCGCGAGGCCGTCCTGAAGGATGGCGACGTGGTGTTTCCGCGCAAGGGCAAAGCGGAAGATGTCCGCGCGGCGCACGACGCTGCCGCCGCCAAAGCCACCACATGGCTGGAGCGCAGCTACAGCGTGCCCCTGCTGGCCCACGCAACGATGGAGCCGATGAACGGCACCGCCAGCGTGAAGGATGGCAAGGCAGAACTCTGGCTGCCAACGCAGGCCCAGGACACGGCGCGCACCCATGTCAGCAAGGCACTGGGCATCGCGCCGGAAGCGGTCACCATCTATACCACCTTGAGCGGCGGCGGTTTCGGGCGCCGCATCGAGGCGGACTTCGCCGTGCAGGCCGCTCTTGTTGCGCGCGAGGCTGGCGTGCCGGTCAAGCTTGTATGGAGCCGTGAGGAAGATATGCGCCACGGCTACCATCGCCCGGCGGCCTTGCTGCGCATGCGCGCAGGCTTTGACGCCAGCGGCGCGGTGGCGGCAGTGAGCCAGGACAGCGCAAGCGATACCGTGTTCAATTACTCGCGCTTTGGCGCGGACAAGCAATACGCCAAGCCCTTCGACGGCAGCGCTGTGGGCGTGCTGATTACTCGCTACTACGGCTTACCAGGTTTCGTGCACCGCACCCACACCGTCGAAGCCGGCGTGCCGCTTGGCTACTGGCGTTCAGTCGCTGCGTCCCAGAACAACTTTGCCACCGAGTCCTTCGTGGATGAACTGGCCCAGCATGCGAAGCAAGACCCCTTCGATTACCGGCGCAGCCTGATGAAGCAGGGCAGCCGCGAACGCGGGGTGCTGGACCGGCTGGAAGCGGCTTCCGGCTGGCGCGACAAGGCCGCGCCGGGACGCCATCGCGGTATGGCTTTCGCCTGGGCCAATGGCACCTATATCGGCCAGGTGGTCGAGCTGTCGGTTGATGCGCAATCGCGCGTCAAGCTGCACCGTATCACCACGGTGCTCGATTGCGGTATCACCGTCAATCCACGCAATGTGCGGGGCCAGATGGAGGGCGGCATCATCTTCGCGTTGACGGCGGCCTTTTATGGCGAGATCACGGTCAAGGAGGGGGCGGTGGAGCAGTCGAACTTCACCGACTACCGGCTGCTGTCGCTGGCCGAAACCCCGGCCATCGATGTCGTGATCGTCGATAGCAGCGAGGCGCCCGGCGGCGTGGGCGAAGAAGCGGTCGGCCCGCTGGCGCCGGCCCTGGCTAATGCCTTGTTTGCTGCTACCGGCAAACGCTATACCGACTTGCCCCTGGTGAAGGCAGGCCTGCGCCTGGCTTAAATTTTTGCTGCACTGCGATTATTGGATAGTTTCCGCACGGAACGATTCGTCTATGATGACCGTATCGAGTCTTCGCGGAGGTGCAGGGAAATGGTGGTCTTGCTAACTGCATTGCTGGCGGGCGTGGCAGTGCTGGCGCTTTGCCTGCTGGCCAGGCTGGGGCGCCGGTCGCAAGCCTTGCTGGCGGCCACGCTGCCATGGCTGATCAACGTCGGCCCGGCGCTGGCGGTGGGATCGGAACACTTGATGCGTCCAGTGATTTTTGCGGCGATCACCAGCCCGCTGGTGTTCGCCCTGATCTGGCATATGCCGATCGTCCGGGTGGACGAAGTTTAAATCCGGCGCTTGACCGCTTCCACGTAGGCGGCGCCATCCGGCGGCACGCCGCGGCGCTGGGAATTCCAGATCATCTCGCCCAGGCACTCCATGATTTCGTGGTGGGCCGCATGTTCGGTGCCCAACTTGCGCGCCAGGCCGATGAAAGCTTCGCGGATGCCGCGCGGCTGGTCGATCGACAGCTGCTCCGTGATCGAGAGGTGCATCGACAGGTGCAGGAAGGGATTGGCCTCGCTGCCTTCCACCGAATAGTCGCGCGCAATGGCGGCTTCCACATCTTTCAGCTGGTCGTGGTATTCGGGGTGGGCCATGATCCAGTCACGGGCGATCAGCTCGATCGGATCCATGATTTCATTGGCATTGGCTTTGCGGTAGACGTCGCAGAAGAAGCGGCGGACGTCGTGGGAAGACGGTGTAAACATAGCCCGGCATTATATAAGACAAAAGGGACAGCCCTCGCAGGCTGCCCCTTTTGTTATTCCTTTGTTACCAGTTCCGTATCCGGCGGCGGCGTCACTGTCGGCGGTTGTGGCTTATCGCCGCTGCGCTGTCCACGCTGGCCGTGAGGCTGGCGCAGGTAGCGCGAGGAGTGGCGGCGGTCGCCATGAGCAGGCCAGGTCAGGAAGCGCGATAGCTCCTGCAAGGCGCGCTGATAGACTTCGCGCTTGAATTCGATCACCACGTCCAGCGGAACCCAGTAATCGTGCCAACGCCAGGCGTCAAACTCAGGATGGTCGGTCAAGCGCAGGTTCACGTCGTTGTCGCGCGCGCACATGCGCAACAGGAACCAGATCTGCTTCTGGCCACGGTAATGGCCGCGGATTTCCCGCTTGATGAAGTGATCAGGCACCTCGTAACGCAACCAGTCGCGCGTGCGGCCGATAATCTTGACGTGCTCCGGACGCAGTCCGATTTCCTCTTCGAGCTCGCGATACATTGCTTGCTCCGGCGTTTCACCATACTTGATCCCGCCCTGCGGGAACTGCCACGAGTGCTCGCGCACCCGCTTGCCCCACCACACCTCGTTATGCGAGTTGAGCAGGATGATGCCGACGTTGGGGCGAAACCCTTCACGATCGAGCATATTGCACCTCAAACTTTCTGTGGCCGAGGCGTCCTTTTATATTTTTGACTACAAATCAAACTGCAATAGCGCTCTTTGTATAAAGTTTGGACGCATCGGGCCAGCTAATCCTTTAAAATTAGGTTGATTATAACTCTCTCTTTTTAAAAAGAATTCACCGATATGCGTGCATCTCGTTTTTTTATTTCAACCCTCAAGGAAGCTCCATCTGACGCGGAAATCGTCAGCCACAAGTTGATGATGCGCGCGGGCATGATCAAACGCCTCGGTTCCGGCATTTATACCTATATGCCAATGGGCCTGAAAGTGATCCGGAAAGTCGAAGCAATCGTCCGCGAGGAAATGAATAATGCCGGCGCTATTGAGCTGCTGATGCCTTTGGTACAGCCAGCCGAGCTTTGGCAGGAAACCGGCCGCTGGGACAAAATGGGGCCGGAGCTGATGCGCGTAAAAGACCGCCATGGCCGCGACTTCGCCATCCAGCCAACTTCCGAAGAAGTTATTACCGATGTGGTGCGTAGCGAGATTAAATCCTACCGCCAGATTCCGTTGAATTTTTACCACATCCAGACCAAGTTCCGCGACGAACGCCGCCCACGCTTTGGCCTGATGCGCGGCCGTGAATTCACCATGAAGGATGCGTATTCCTTCGACCGCGACCTGGAAGGCATGCAGAAGTCGTACCAGATCATGTTCGACGCCTACACCCGCATCTTCACCCGCTTCGGCCTGAAGTTCCGTGCTGTGGCGGCCGACAACGGCGCCATCGGCGGTACCGGTTCGCATGAATTCCACGTGATCGCCTCCACCGGCGAAGACGCGCTGGTTTACTGCCCAAGCTCCGACTATGCGGCCAATATGGAAGCGGCGGAAGCTGTCGCTACCGGCGCCCGCGCTGCTGCCGGTGCGGCATTGGCCAAAACTTCGACCCCGAAGGCTGCCAAGTGCGAAGACGTGGCCAAGCTGCTGGGCATCGACCTGAAACAGACCGTCAAGACCATCGCCCTGACTTCCGAAAAAGAAGACGGCTCCAAGCAGCACTTCATGCTGCTGCTGCGCGGCGACCATGAACTGAACGAAATCAAGGCGAGCAAGGTGCCGGGCCTGGCGCAGAACCGCTTCTCGACCGAAGCCGAAATCCTGGAAGTCTATGGCTGCAAGCCTGGCTACCTGGGCCCAATCGGCGCCAAAGGTCCGGTGACCGTGGTGGCTGACCGCACCGTGGCGCTGATGTCCGACTTCGTGACCGGCGCCAATGAGGAGGATTTCCATTTCACCGGCGCCAACTGGGGCCGCGACATGGCGGAACCGGCCCTGGTGGCCGACCTGCGCAATGTGGTCGAAGGCGATGCTTCGCCGGACGGCAAGGGCGTGCTGGCCATCGAGCGCGGCATCGAAGTGGGTCACGTGTTCCAGCTGGGCACTGCTTACTCTGAATCGATGCAAGCGACTTACCTCGATGAGAACCAGAAGCCGGCCCCGCTGCAGATGGGCTGCTACGGTATCGGCATCACCCGTATCCTGGGCGCCGCCATCGAGCAGAACTTCGACGACAAGGGCATCATCTGGCCGGCTTCGCTGGCGCCGTTCGAACTGGTGCTGTGCCCAATGGGCATGGACCGCTCGGAGCTGGTGAAGGCCGAGACCGAGAAGCTGTACAACGCGGCAGTGGAAGCCGGCATCGACGTCATCCTGGATGACCGCGGCCAGCGTCCGGGCGCCATGTTCGCCGACTGGGAACTGATTGGTGTTCCCCATCGCGTCGTGATCGGCGATCGCGGCCTGAAAGAAGGCAACCTGGAATACCAGGGCCGCCGCGATGCTGAAGCGACTGCCGTTCCTGTGGCTGAAGCCCTGGCCTTCATCAAGGGCAAGATCCAGAAGTGATCGCCATGGCCGGTACACCGCGCAAACAGGGACGTGACCGCCGCCGCTGGTGGGCGCGTCCGCTGCGCTGGTGGCATACGCTGGCCTTCGCCAGCGGCGTGCTATGCGCGCCGTTCGGCTTTGCCGGCAACCAGAAGGAGGAAGCGCTGGCCGACGGTGTGCGGCTGGCGTTGTCCAACGCCATCATGGATGCGCGGCCGCCCAAGCCCGTCTTCCCCAATCCCGCCGACCGTACGCAGTACGATGCCTGGTTTGGCGCCATGTCGGACCGGCTGAAGCGCCGCTTGCCGGACGAACTCACGCGCCGCGAATTCCTCGAAACCGCCTGGTACGAGGCACGCCGTGCCGGCCTGGAGCCGAGCCTGGTGCTGGGACTGATTCAGGTCGAATCGGCCTACCGCAAGTACGCCGTGTCGATTGTCGGCGCGCGCGGCTATATGCAGGTGATGCCGTTCTGGACCAATGTGATCGGCGACAGCGACCGCTCCAAGCTGTTCAATATGCAGACCAATTTGCGCTACGGCTGCTCCATCCTGCGCATGTATCTCGACATGGAGCAGGGCAACCTCTACCTCGCCCTGGGGCGCTACAACGGCAGCCGCGGCAAGCCCGAGTATCCCAATGCCGTCCTATCCGCCTGGAATAAGTGGAAGCTTTAAACTATCTAAAAATGTATTGATTTGTCGGAAATCTTTACAGATGTTTAATTTTGAACATTTGTAAATTCGCTAAGTAACTGAGGGAAAAGGGAATTTTCTTTTAGGCATGATTCCTGCTTGGCAATGTTGCTTTATCTAAAACATTACCATCTAGGGAGAATGCAATTTTGGGCAATACCGCAATCAAGAAGCTGCTGGGCGTAGTTCTGGCAATTGGCGCCATCGGCAGTGCATCGGCGACGCCAGGTACCTCGCTGACTTCTGGCAACACGCCAATGATCACCTCCGGCGCCCTGCCGGATTCTCCAGGCGCCCACGTTGATCCGAACGTCGCATCGTCGCGCTTCTCGGGCGTGGTCAGCCTGGCTATCCAGTACGACGGCTCGCAGTACATTTGCTCCGGCACCCTGGTCAGCAAGCGCCAGATCGTAACCGCCGGCCACTGCGTCGACACCAACGGCAACGGCGCGCTGATCGACCTGAACAAGCCTGGCAATAACGTGCTGGCCGTGTTCAACTCGACTTCCTCCGGCGCCGGCTCGGCTGTGATCGCTGCCTCGAAGGTGTCGATGCACGCTGATTACCAAGGCTTCGGCCGTTGCCCGGTCGGCTCCGGCCTGACCGGCCAGTGCGTCAACGACGACGTAGCCGTTGTGACCCTGAACCGCGATGCGCCTGCCAGCGCCAAGATCTACAAGATCGCCACCAACGAACTGGTGTCCGGCACCCACATCATCATGGCCGGCTACGGCACCTCCGGCGACGGCGTGAACGGCTACACCGTGAGCCCAGCCTTCCGCGTCAAGCGCAGCGGCGAAAACTATGTCGACCTGTTCGGCCTGGACGATGAGCATGGCCGCACCGGCCGTGCTGAAATCTGGTACGGCGACTTCGACGGCGGCGGCAAGGACACCTTCTGCACCCGTTACGACGCTTGCTCGCCAATCCTGCCGAACAACCGTGAATCCGGTATCGGCGGCGGCGACTCCGGCGGTCCTTCCTTCGTTGAGATGTACGGTGAGCTGATGCTGATCGCTACCAACACCTTCAGCAATTCCGCTGGCTACACCGCTGGCACTTTCGGCAGCTACTTCGGCGGCATGGTGCTGCATAGCTACCTGGACTACATCGCCCAGGAAACCGGCGGCACCGCGCTGTTCGTGCCGGAGCCGGGTTCGCTGGCCGTGTTCGGCCTGGGCCTGCTGGCGCTGGCTGGCGTGGCTCGTCGCCGCAAGCAAGGCTAATTAAATCGGTAGCAGGATCGCGCTGGCACTGACCATCGCGAACAGCAGCCCTCCCAAGGGCAGCAAGCCGTAATGCAGGAAAGGCGCCACCAGTTGCGTGGCGCCCGCGACGCAGGCAAAGGAGAGGAACATCAGCAGTCCTGCGCCTTTGCCGGCGTCGTCACCGGCGGCGCTCAAGGCGCCGCCCATGGTGGCTGCGCCGCGCAGTCCCAAGCCGCCGCAGAACAGGGCGGCAAGAATTGCCAGCACGAGCAGGCCTTGTGTGCCGGTCAGTCCCAGCAAGGCCATTCCCATCAAACCAGCTCCCGCCACGAATTGCAGCAGCGTCCCGCTGCGCATCAGCCATTGCTGGCCGAGGCTTTTCACCAGCCCCACGGCAGCCGTGGCGCCGGCCATGAAGGCCAGCACACCGCAGATCTGCAGGATGGCGAAGGCTTCGATTCCCAGCCCAAGCGCGTGCGTGACCAGGACCGGCGCGCTGGCCACATACATCAGCAGGGCGCCGAACATGAGGGCATAGCCCAGGGCGTAGCGCAGATAGCGGCGGTTGCGCAGCAGCGGCGCGTAACCGGTCGAGGCCGCGGCGCCGGCGTTCTTTGGCGCCGCGTCGGCGGAGGCGGTGGCCGGGCCGACGATGCGCGCGACCAGCGGCAGCAGCAGGAGCGACATCGCTGCGATCAGCCAGAACGTCGTGCGCCAGTCGGCGTACAGCACAATCGCTGCACCGGCGACGGGACCGATGGCGGGAATGGTGGATTCGGCCATGGCCACCATGGCCAGCGCCTTCACCGCATCCGCTTCGTCGAAGCGGCGCCGGATCAGGGCGGGTACGGCAACCGTTGCGGCGCCAGCGCCGAGGCCTTGCAGCAAGCGGCCCGCCAGCATCCAATCGATGCCGGGCGCCATAGCGCAAACCAGGCTGCCGCCTCCAAGCAAAGCGGTGCCGGCCATGATGGTACGGCGGTCGCCAAAATGGTCGGCCGCCCAGCCCCAGGCCAGTTGCGACAGCGCCAGTGCCGCCATGAACAGCGCCATGGTGGCCTGGGCGGCAGGAATGGACGCGCCCAGTTCAGCCGCCATGACGGGAATCGCCGGCAGGTACAGGTCGGAAGCGAGCAAGCCCAGTGCAGTCAGGCTGGCCAGCGGGATGGCGAGTCGATGTAGGGCGCGCATAAATAAAAAGCCCCGAGCGCGTGGCGTCGGGGCTCCTCGAATGGCTGCAACAGCCAGAAGCAGCTTATTTCAGGTGGTCGGAAATCAGCTTGGTCATTTCAAACATGGAAACCTGGGCTTTGCCGCCGAAGACAGCTTTCAGCTTGTCGTCCGCATTGATCATGCGGCGGTTTGCGGCGTCCTGCAGGTTCAGTTTCTTAATATAGTCCCAGACTTTTTTGGTCACTTCGGTACGCGGCAGCGGTGCGGAACCGACTACGGCGGACAGTGCGCTCGATGGAGTCATTGCCTTCATGAAGGCTGCGTTAGGTTTACGTGCTGCTGGTGCTGCGGCTTTCTTTGCTGCTGGCTTGGCGGCTGCCTTCGCTGGAGCGGCTTTTTTAGCTGCTGGCTTGGCGGCGGCTTTCTTTGCTGCTGGTGCTGCTTTCTTGGCTGTTGCCATATTCGAGCCTCCTTAACAAACAAATGGATAATTGCGCAATACTATCGCACGGCTAATATTGGCGGGGGTTTGCAGCTTGTGCAAGTGTTTTTGTGGGTTTTTTAGGGGAAACAAGACTTAAACACAAAAAAAGCCGCCCGAGGGCGGCTTTTTGCGGCTTCGCGGGGCTTAGCGCATGCCCGGCATCATGCCTTTCATCGAGCGCATCATCTTCATCATGCCGCCGCCCGAGAGCTTTTTCATCATGGTCTGCATCTGGTCGAACTGGGCCAGCATGCGGTTGACTTCCTGCACCTGGACCCCGGCGCCGGCCGCGATGCGGCGTTTGCGGGCGGCCTTGATCAGTTCCGGCTTGGCGCGCTCTTTCGGGGTCATGGAGTCGATAATGCCGACCATGCGGCGCACCTGCTTTTCAGCCTGGTCCATATTGGCGCCGGACGCCGCTTGCTGGAACTGGGCCGGCAGCTTGTCGAGCAGGCCGGACATGCCGCCCATTTTCTTCATCTGCGCCAGCTGGGCCTTGAAGTCGTTCATGTCGAACTTGCCGCCCGATTTGACCTTGGCGGCCAGTTCGGCGGCGGCCTTGGTGTCAACGTTCTTCTGCGCTTCCTCGACCAGGGCCAGGATGTCGCCCATGCCCAGGATGCGGTTGGCCATACGCTGCGGGTCGAAGGCTTCCAGGCCGTCCAGCTTTTCGGACACGCCGGCGAACTTGATCGGCTTGCCGGTGATGTGGCGCACGGACAGCGCAGCACCGCCGCGCGAGTCGCCATCGAGCTTGGTCAGCACCACGCCGGTCAGCGGCAGGGCGTCGTTAAAGGCCTTGGCGGTGTTGATCGCGTCCTGGCCCAGCATGGCGTCGACCACGAACAGGGTTTCGATCGGCTTGACCGCGCCGTGCACGGCGGCGATCTCTTTCATCATCTCTTCGTCGATACCGAGGCGGCCGGCGGTGTCGATGATCAGCACTTCATGGTGGTGCTTCTTGGCCCAGTCCAGCGCGGCCAGGGCGATGTCGACCGGCTTGTCCTGCGCGGTGGAGGGGAAGAAGTCGGCGCCCACTTGCGCGGTGACCGATTGCAGCTGGGCGATAGCGGCGGGACGATAAACGTCGGCCGATACGGTCAGCACTTTCTTTTTCTTCTGTTCTTTCAGGTACTTGGCCAGCTTGCCGACGGTGGTGGTCTTACCCACACCTTGCAGGCCAGCCATCAGGATGATGGCCGGCGGCTGCTGGGCAAAGGACAGCTGGGAAGCGTCCGCACCGAGGTCGGCCCCCATCAGGGCGCCCAGTTCGCGCTGCACCACGCCGACCAGGGCCTGGCCCGGGGTCAGCGAGGAAATCACTTCTTCGCCGAGCGCCTTTTCCTTGACCTTGGCGATAAATTCGCGCACGGCCGGCAGGGCGACGTCGGCCTCCAGCAGCGCCATGCGTACTTCGCGCAGCATCTCGGCGGTGTTGGATTCGGTCAGGCGAGCCTCGCCGCGCATCGTCTTGACGACTTTGGCAAGGCGCGTAGTCAGGTTGTCTAGCATTGGTGGCCTACTAATAATAGAAGCGGAAAATCCCGCCATTTTACCTTAGGAGTTGGCCGCGACGGCAGCGGCACTCTTTGCAGCCCGCTCTCTCACCAATTGTCACTCTCGTGCACAATTTGTGAAATAAACAAAGTTTCCTGTTGACAAGATGCGCTGGCGCCGTGCATCTTGCTGATAAGTTAATTTTCGAAAGCATTTGTGCAAACGCTGGCTGTTCCAGACCTGATCGACACCCCCGCGCCTGGCCGGCGGCGCGTGCTGCGCCATTGGCGCCGCGCGGTGTTGTTTGCCCTGGCTTGCGCCGGGCTGGCAGTGGCCTGGCAAATGGCGCGTCCGGCGGCCGCGCAGCGGCTGGCCGACGCCATGCCGCCGGAACTGGCGGTCCAGCTGGGCCAGGACATGTTGCACGAACTGGATATCCATACCCTGCTGCCGAGTGAGCTCGATATCGCGCGCCAGCATCGCATCAGCAGCGCCTTCGCCAGCCTGCAGGCGCCGCATGAAGGTGCGCCGCGCCACCGCTTGCTGTTCCGCAGCGGGCACGCCGGCGCTACCGCTTTCACCCTGCCTTCGGGCGACATCATCGTGACCGATGCGCTGGTGCGGGCCTTGCCCGACGACGGCGCGGTGCTGGCCGTGCTGGCGCATGAACTGGGCCACCTGCACCGGGGCCATATGCTGCGCCGCCTGGCGCAGGAGGCGATGCTGCCCGCCGCCGCCAGCGTGGTGCTGGGGAATACGGAATGGCAGGTCGCCAGCGTGGCGGCGCGTGCGCCCAACCTGGCCTGGCCGCTGCAGGACGAAGTGGAAGCGGACGATTACGCCGCCGACCTGCTGGAACATAACGGCCTGTCGCTGCGCAACCTCGCCGAAGTGCAGGAAGAGCTGTCCCGCCTGGGCAGCATGCAGCGCGCTTACCTGGCGATCCATCACCCCAGCGCCGAACGCCTGGCGCACCAGCGCGAACGCAGCGCACTTTAATCCCCGCTGTTGTCGATGTATGATGGGCGCGCGGCCGCGCCGGCCAAAATTTACCTATGGAGAGAGCTGGATGAAACTGAAAAGTATCGGCAAATCGGTAGCGCTTGCTGCGCTCGTGTTCGCAGGCAGCGCGCAGGCGCAGGAAGTTGTACGCCTGGGTAACCTGAAGTTCGCCCACTACGGCGCCGTGTCGTATATCAAGGAGATTGCGCCGAAGTGCGGCATCAAGGTTGAAGAGCGCGTATTCGCCAAGGGCCTGGACGTGATGTCGGCCATCCTGGCGGGCGAGCTTGACGTGGGCGCCACCGCTTCCGAAGCGGCTATCTCCGGCCGTGCCGGCGGCGCGCCTATCTACGCGGTGGCCGGCTTTGCCAAGGGCGGTGCGCGCCTGGTGAGCCGCAGCGACCTGAATATCAAATCCATCAAGGACCTGAAAGGCAAGAAGGTCGGTGTGACGCGCGGCGGCATCCAGGAAGTATTGCTGCTGGCCGAACTGCAGCAGGCCGGCCTGACGGCATCCGACCAGCCGGGCAAGGACGTGCAACTGGTGCTGCTGGCCTATGCTGACCTGAACCAGGCCCTGCTCGGCAAGCATATCGACGCCATGATGCAGTCGGAGCCGCAATCCTCGCAGGCCATCAACAAGGGCTACGGCATCGAGATCATGAAGCCGTATAACACGCCGATCGGCGAACCAATCCGTACCATGGTCATGACGGAGAAGTTCTACAAAGAGCGCCGCCAGGTGGCGGAGAAGTTCATGCGCTGCTTCGTGGAGTCGACCAAGACTTTCATCGACCAGCCGGCGACCGCTGAAAAATACGTGCGCGAGACTGTGTTCAAGGGCCAGATCACCAGCGACGATTTCCAGGATGCGATCGGCAATTCACCATACTCCTACGACATCTCGCCTGAACATATCCAGGTCACCACCGACATCATGGTCAAGACCGGCGTAGGCCGCATGGCCAAGCCTCCGGTGGCCAAGGAATGGGTCAAGACCGACCTGCTGGAGCAAGCCAAGAAATCGCTGGGCGTTAAATGAAGCTGGCCTGGCGCGACATAGGCGTTGGGCTGCTGGCACCGGCGACGCTGGTGCTGGTCTGGCATTTCGTGACTTACCACGGCTGGGTCAATCCGCAGGCGCTGCCTTCGCCGGAAGCAGTGGCGCGCAAGTGGGTGGAATACCTGCTGCCGCTGCAGCCGTATGACGGCAATGGCCACTGGCTGTCCTGGGCCTTCTCCGGTGAGTTGATCCAGGACGCAATGGGCAGCATGTTCCGCGTCCTGGTCGGTTTTGCCCTCGGTGCGGGCCTGGCCTTGCCGCTCGGCCTGGCCATGGGGGCCAGCGCCCATGCCTACCGCCTGTTCAATGTGCTGGTGCAGATCATCCGCCCGGTGCCGCCGATCGCCTATATTCCGTTGTCGATGCTGTGGTTCGGGCTGGGCAATCCGCCGGCCATTTTCCTGATTTCGCTGGGCGCTTTCTTCCCGGTGCTGATCAACACCATCGCCGGCGTGCGCCAGGTCGACGGCATCTATCTGCGGGCGGCGCGCAACCTGGGCGCTTCCGGCCCGACCATGTTCCTGCGCGTGATCCTGCCGGCAGCCGTGCCGTCCATCCTGGCCGGCGTGCGCATCGGCATCGGCACGGCCTTCATCGTGGTGATCGTGGCGGAAATGGTGGCGGTGAATAACGGCCTTGGCTTCCGCATCAGCGAGGCGCGCGAGTACTTCTGGTCGGACAAGATCATCGCCGGCATGATCACCATCGGTTTGCTGGGCCTGGCCATCGACGTGGCCATGGACCGCCTGAACAACTACCTGCTGCGCTGGCACCGCGGCCTGGAGAGCTAATGAGCGCCGCGCATATTGAAGTAAACGGTGTCAGCAAGGTATTCGGCACCTCGGTGGTGGCGCTGCAGAACATCAACCTGGAAATCCCGCGCGGCCAGTTCGTCTGCCTGCTGGGGCCTTCGGGCTGCGGCAAGTCGACGCTGCTGAACGCCATCGCCGGCTTTGCGCCGCCTTCCAGCGGCAGCATCATCGCCGACGGCAAGCCGGTGAGCGAACCGGGGCCGGAGCGCGGCATGGTGTTCCAGGAGTACGCGCTGTTCCCGTGGATGACGGTAGCCGACAACGTGGCCTTCGGCCTGGAGATCAAGGGCATGCCGAAGGCGGAGATCGATGCCACCGTGGAGCGGCTGCTGAAAACCCTGTCGCTGCAGGATTTCCGCCACCGCTTCCCGAAAGACCTGTCGGGCGGCATGCGGCAGCGGGTGGCCATTGCGCGCGTGCTGGCGCTGGATTCGCCGATCATGCTGATGGACGAACCATTCGGCGCACTCGATGCACTGACCCGGCGCAACCTGCAGGACGAGCTGCTGCGCATCTGGGGCGAGCTGAAAAAGACCATCATCTTCGTCACCCACAGTATCGAAGAAGCGATTTACCTGGCCGACCGCATCGTGGTCATGACTTACCGTCCGGGCACGGTGAAGCGCGATCTCCTGGTCGACATGCCGCGCCCGCGCGACCCGTCGGCGCCGGAGTTCAATGCTTTGAAGCGTGAGCTGGGACAGTTGGTGATGGAAGAACAACAACGGCACCATAACGACGAGTTGCGGGCCGCGGCCGTTGATTAGCCGCAGTGTTAAACTTACTGGATGCAAACTTACTTTCTGATCGCAGCAACGCTGCTTTACCTGGTCTGTGGTTTCCTCCCCTCGCGCAAGGCCGTGCCCATCGCCGCATTGACGGCGGGCGCCTGGCTGCTGCACGGGGCGGCATTGTGGGCCGACGTCATGGTGCCCGGTTCGCTGCGCGTCGGTTTTGCCACCATGCTGTCGTCGGCGCTGTGGATTTCGGTCGGCGCCTATTGGCTGGAGAACCAGAATTACACGCTGGACGGCCTGCGCCGCATCGTGCTGCCGGTGGCTGCGCTGGCGGTGGCGCTGCAGGCGGGCTTCCCCGGTTCGCTGATCCCGACCACCGGCCGTCCGGTCATGCTGGGCTGGCATATCGCCATCGCCACGCTGGCTTATAGCACGCTGACAATCGCCGCCTTCCACGCGGTGCTGATGGCGCTGCAGGAGTCGCGCTTGCATACGCGCGACGACCGGCCCGGCTTTTTCGCCACGGCGCTGGACCAGCTGCCGGCGCTGCTGACGATGGAAAAGCTGCTGTTCCGCCTGATCGGTTTCGGCTTCGTGCTGCTGAGCCTGACCGTCCTGTCGGGCATCGTGTTTTCCGAAGAATTGTTTGGCCGGGCGCTGAAGTGGGACCACAAATCGGTCTTCACCCTGTTGTCCTGGGTCCTGTTCGCATCCCTGCTGGCCGGCCGCCACTTCCGCGGCTGGCGCGGCAAGACGGCCCTCAGCTTCACGCTGGCGGGCTTTGCGACTCTGCTGCTGGCCTATGTCGGCAGCCGCTTTGTACTGGAAGTTGTTTTGCATCGAGGGTTGGTATGACACGCATTCTTTTCTGGCTGGCGCTGGTGTTCCTGGTGATCGCCGCCATCCGCAGCAAACTGCGTAAGATGAGCGGCCCGCCGCAAGGCAGCCAGCAAGACGGCCAGGCCGCGCCGCGCCAACAGCAACGCCCATCGGAGCTGGCGACTGAAAAGATGCTGCAATGCGCGCATTGCGGCGTGCATTTCCCCGCCTCTGAAAACGTGCCGGCCAATGGCCGTGACTACTGCTGTGCGGCGCACGCCCCGCACTAAGGCGCTACCAGCGTGTTTGCCCGCCTCCATTCCCTGTCGGCCGCATCGCGCGATACCTTCTGGCGCTCTTTAAAGGCGCTGGGCGCGACCCGGATCGTGATCGCCCTGGTGCTGATGGTGTATTTCGGCACCGAGCGCCTGCGTCTGTCGCATGAACTGACGGTGCAGATTTGCCTCATCTACCTGGTGACGGCCGTGGCGCTGCAGGCGCTGGCCAGCCGCTGGCGGCGCCAATTCATGCTGCAGCTGATGTCGCAGGTGGCCTGCGACCTGACCTGCATCTCGCTGCTCTATATCGCCGCCGGCGGCATGCGTTCCGGCCTGGCCATCCTCTACCTGTTCCCGCTGGCCGGCTGCGCGATCCTGGCGCCGCTGGTGCTGGCCTTGTTCAGCGCTTCGCTGGCCACGCTGTTCATGCTGGGCCACACCATCTACGAAGCCATCTCCGAAGGCGACTCGCCGGTGCTGCAGGCCGGCCTGTATGGCGTTGCCTGGTTTGCCGTCGTGCTGGTGGTGAACCGCATGGCGGCGCGCCTGATCGGCCAGGAAGAACTGGCGGCCCAGCGCGGCATTGAGGTTGGGGTGCAGCAGGCTGTCAACCGCCTGGTGATTGCGCATTCGGCCGACGGCATCCTGGTGGTCGGCGCGGACGGCGCAATCTATATGAGCAACCCGGCCGCGCAGCAAATGCTGGGCGGCACGGCGCTGGTGCTGGAAGGTGCGGCATTGCAGCCGCTGGCCTCTGCCTACGAAAGCTGGCGCGCCGACCCGTCGCAGGCCACCGCCTTCATCACCATCAAGCCCTATGCCGACCCGGAGCAGGAAGAAATGACGGCTGCCTGGAGTGCGCGGCGCGACGTGCCGCTGCACCTCAAGCTGCGTTTCGCCGCCGCCGATACGGCCGGCCTGGACGTCGAGCGCAATGTGATCTTCCTGGAAGACGTGACCGGCATCGAGGAAAAGGCGCAGCAGCTGAAACTGGCCTCGATGGGCCGCCTGACGGCCAGCATCGCGCATGAAGTGCGCAACCCGCTGTCGGCGATCGGCCACGCCAACTCGCTGCTGGAAGAAGATTTGCAGGCGCCGGTGCACAAGCGCCTGCTGAAGATCATCAACGACAATGTGGCGCGCGTGAACCGGATGGTGGAAGACATCCTGAAGCTGTCGCGCAAGGCGCAAAGCCACCACGACCCGATGGAGCTGGATTCCTTCCTCAACGAGTTGAAGGCGGAATTCGACGAGACCCACCGCCTGGACAGCAAGATCCTGTGCCTGGGCGGCATGCGAAAAGTGACGGTGCGCTTCGATCCGCTGCACTTGCGCGAGGTGGTACTGAATCTTTTAAACAACGCTGTGCGCTACGCCAGCGGCACCCCTTCCAGCATCCGTGTTTTCACCGTGCAGGCGGCAGGACACCCGCTGGAGCTGCATGTACAGGACGATGGCCCCGGAATTTCACCGCAGGTGAGGGCGCATTTGTTCGAGCCTTTTTACACCACGTCCAGCAAGGGCACCGGACTGGGTTTGTACCTCGCTCGCGAATTGTGTTTGAATAACGATGCCATGCTGGATTACGAACATCGCTTCGATGCCGGCGTGGATGAGGGCGGCGCACGCAAGTCGAGTGGCCGCTTTGTTATTACTTTTGCGAGATTTGCATGACTTCTCCACGTGTGCTGGTCGTTGATGATGAAGCCGACCTGCGCGAACTGCTGGAAATAACCCTGTTGAAGATGGGGCTGGACGTGGACAGCACCGAGACCCTTCAGCATGCGCGCCAGCTGTTTGCCGAAAATGATTACCAACTGGTGCTGACCGATATGCGCCTGCCCGACGGCCTTGGGCTGGAACTGGTGCGCGAAGTATCGGCCAGCGGCAAGAACATCCCCATCGCTGTGGTGACGGCTTTTGGCAGCGCCGAAAACGCCGTGGTGGCGCTGAAGGCGGGCGCCTTTGACTATGTGAGCAAACCGGTGCAGCTGGACCAGCTGCGCGTGCTGGTGCAGTCGGCGCTGCGCGTGACCGACAGCGCACCGGCGGCCGCGCCGGCGCGCGGGCAGCAGCCAAGCCGCTTGCGCGGCAATTCGGCGGTGATCCAGTCGCTGCGCGCGCAGATCGCGCGCCTGGCGCGTTCGATGGCGCCGATCGCCATCAACGGTGAGTCGGGTAGCGGCAAGGAGCTGGCGGCGCGTGAAATCCATGCTCAGAGCTCGCGCGCGGACAAGGCTTTCATCGCGGTCAACTGCGGCGCCATTCCCGAAGCTTTGATGGAGGCTGAATTCTTCGGCTACCGCAAAGGCGCTTTCACCGGCGCGGCCGACGAACGCGATGGCTTCTTCCAGGCGGCCAATGGCGGCACACTGATGCTGGACGAGGTGGCGGACCTGCCGCTGGCCATGCAGGTCAAGCTGCTGCGTGCGATCCAGGAACGGCGCGTGCGCAAGATCGGCGCCACAGCGGAAGAACCGGTGGACGTGCGCATTATCAGCGCCACCCACAAGAACCTGGAAAAGCTGGTGGAGGCAGGCCAGTTCCGGCAAGACTTGTTCTACCGCCTGAACGTGATCGAGCTGCGCCTGGCGCCGCTGCGCGAACGGCTGGACGACCTGGAAGAGCTGGTCGGGGCCATCCTGGCGCGGCTGGGGAGCTTTGAGCACAAAGCGGTGCTCGGGCCGGGCGTGCTCGAGGTGTTGAAGACTTATTCCTTCCCGGGCAATGTGCGGGAACTGGAAAATATCCTGGAGCGCGCGCTGGCGTTTTCCAATGATGGCGTGATTTCGGCGGAAGACCTGGCCTTGAAGGGCGGGGCGATGCCGCCACCTGCGCCTGCTGTGGCGGCCGTACCGGCTGCGCCGGTCGTGCCCGAAGCAGCCGCCGAGCCGGAGCCGGTGCCCGACGCCGAGCCTGCTCCGATTGAAGCGCCATCCATGCCGCCGTTGCCGGTGCTCGACATCCTGCCGAGCAACCTGCCGGCCTACCTGGAAGCGGTGGAGCGCGAGATTATCACCCGCGCCCTGACGCAAACTCATTACAACCGCACCCAGGCCGCCCAATTGCTGGGCATCAGCTTCCGCCAGCTGCGTTACCAGATGCAGAAGCTGAACATCCAGGATCCCGGGTGACCAGGATCCGGGCGGCGCGACCTGCGCCGCCCGGATCGACTATAATCCCGGTCCGCCGCGAAAAAGACCCCATTTTGCTGTAGCGTTTTTGCCAACGCACAATCTCCTGCTGCGTCGCAACATTGCTTATTAAATCAGCAAAGAAAAAGCAGTGTTAGTGCTCGCTCACCGCCAATCGCCCGCAGTGATTGGAGAATGCAAAAGTCAATAAGAAATCGTGGTCTAAACGAAAAAATTTCACCTTGTATGATCGGGAAGCGGTCACTACAATTAGTGGACGGAATTCGATGGTTCACTAGATATAGTGGTCATAAACAAATACTGAATACGCGGAGCATAAATGCAATCTACTCAAGACATTTCCACCACTCAGGCGCCTCAAGTGCCTGTTTCCGCTGGCGAAACCGCTGGCGGCGTCGCTGTTTCCGCTAGCCAACTGGCCGACTACCGCATCATCCGCCGCAACGGCGCCGTGGTAGCTTTCGAGCCATCCAAGATCGCCGTGGCAATGACCAAGGCCTTCCTGGCAGTGAACGGCGGCCAGGGTGCGGCTTCCGCCCGCATCCGCGAACTGGTGGAAGAACTGACCCAGAAAGTGGTGGCAGCGCTGATGCGTCACCAGCCAACCGGCGGCACCTTCCATATCGAAGACGTGCAAGACCAGGTTGAACTGGCCCTGATGCGCTCCGGCGAACACGATGTGGCGCGTTCCTACGTGCTGTACCGCGCCAAGCACATGGAAGAACGCCGCCTGAAGAAAGAAGCGGCCGGCGCCACCGCCACCGCAGAACCACAGATCAACGTCACCGAGAACGGCGTTGCCCGTCCGCTGGTGATGCAGGAAGTGCGCGACCTGATCGGCGCCGCCTGCAAGGGCCTGGAAAAGCACGTCGATGCCGACGCTATCCTGGCCGAAACCGTGAAGAACCTGTACGACGGCGTGCCGGTCGAAGAACTGCACAAGTCCGCCATCCTGGCTGCCCGCGCGCTGATGGAAAAGGACCCTGCGTACTCCCAGGTGACCGCACGCATCCTGCTGCACACCATCCGTAAGGAAGTGTTCGGCAAGGAAGTGCCGCAAGCCGGCGCCGCCGCTGCCTACATCGAGTACTTCCCACAGTACATCGCCAAAGGTATCGCTGCTGAACTGCTGAACGAAGAACTGGGCAATTTCGACCTGGCCAAGCTGGCCAAAGCCCTGGTTGCCGACCGCGACCTGCAATTCGGCTACATCGGCCTGCAAACCCTGTACGACCGCTACTTCCTGCACGTGCGCGATGTGCGCATCGAAATGCCGCAGGCCTTCTACATGCGTGTCGCCATGGGCCTGGCCCTGAACGAGACCAACCGCGAAGCGCGCGCCATCGAGTTCTACAACCTGCTGTCGACCTTCGACTTCATGTCGTCGACCCCGACCCTGTTCAACTCCGGCACCCAGCGTTCGCAGCTGTCCTCCTGCTACCTGACCACCGTGTCCGACGACCTGGAAGGCATCTACGACGCCATCAAGGAAAACGCATTGCTGGCCAAGTTCGCCGGCGGCCTGGGCAACGACTGGACCCCGGTGCGTGCACTGGGCGCCCACATCAAGGGCACCAACGGCAAATCGCAAGGCGTGGTTCCGTTCCTGAAAGTGGTGAACGACACCGCCGTGGCAGTGAACCAGGGCGGCAAACGTAAGGGTGCAGTCTGCGCCTACCTGGAAACCTGGCACATGGACATCGAGGAATTCCTCGACCTGCGCAAGAACACCGGCGACGACCGCCGCCGCACCCACGACATGAACACCGCGAACTGGATTCCGGACATGTTCATGAAGCGCGTGATGGAAAAGGGCAGCTGGACCCTGTTCTCGCCGTCCGACGTACCTGACCTGCACGACAAGTTCGGCAAGGAATTCGAAGAAGCTTACCTGGGCTACGAAGCCAAGGCCGCTTCCGGCGAACTGCGCCTGTTCAAGAAGATCGAAGCGCTGGACCTGTGGCGCAAGATGCTGTCCATGCTGTTCGAAACCGGCCACCCATGGATCACCTTCAAAGATCCTTGCAACATCCGTTCGCCACAGCAGCACGTAGGCGTGGTGCACTCCTCGAACCTGTGCACCGAGATTACCCTGAACACCAACGCCGACGAAATCGCCGTCTGCAACCTGGGTTCCGTGAACATGCCTGCCCACATGAAGGAAGGCAAGATCGACCACGTCAAGCTGCAGAAGACCATCCGCACCGCGATGCGCATGCTGGACAACGTGATCGACATCAACTACTACGCCGTTGAGAAAGCACGCAACGCCAATATGCGCCACCGTCCGGTCGGCCTGGGCGTGATGGGCTTCCAGGACTGCCTGCACATGATGCGCCTGCCTTACGCTTCGATGGAAGCGGTGCAGTTCGCCGACACCTCGATGGAAGCAGTGTGCTACTACGCTTACCTGGCTTCGACCGAGCTGGCGGAAGAGCGCGGCCGTTACCAGTCGTACGAAGGTTCCCTGTGGTCGCGCGGCATCCTGCCGCAAGACTCCGTGCGCCTGCTGGCAGAACAGCGCGGTGGCTACCTGGAGCAGGACCTGTCGTCCTCGATGGACTGGACCCCGGTCCGTGAACGCATCGCCAAGTTCGGCATGCGTAACTCGAATTGCGTGGCGATCGCCCCGACTGCAACCATTTCGAACATCATCGGCGTGTCGGCTTGCATCGAACCGACTTTCCAGAACCTGTACGTGAAGTCCAACCTGTCCGGCGAATTCACCGAGATCAACGCCTACCTGGTGCGCGACCTGAAGGCACGCGACCTGTGGGACGAAGTGATGATCGCCGACCTGAAGTACTTCGACGGCTCGCTGAGCAAGATCGACCGCGCACCGCAAGACCTGCGCGACATCTACGCCACCGCGTTCGAAGTGTCGCCAAGCTGGCTGGTGGAAGCAGCATCGCGCCGCCAGAAGTGGATCGACCAGGCGCAGTCGCTGAACATCTACATGGCAGGTGCGTCCGGCAAGACCCTGGACGAAACCTACAAGCTGGCATGGCTGCGTGGCCTGAAGACCACCTACTACCTGCGCACCATCGCTGCGTCGCACATGGAGAAGTCGACTTCCCGCACCGGCGCCCTGAACGCCGTGTCCGCGAACGTGCCTGACGCTCCAGCCGCCGTAGCTGCTGAGCCAGACGGCGCCGCCTGCTACCTGCGTCCTGGTGACGACGGTTTCGAGGAATGCGAAGCCTGCCAGTAATAAAATAAGGTGTAAGCTTGGTGTCGGACCCTGCGGGTCTGACATCGGTTTACCGGTTTTGAATACAAGAGGAAATAATACAAATGCTATCCTGGGACGATGAAGCCGCGGCAGCACCGCGCGCCAACCCTGCAGTAATGGGCGCCGCCGCCGAAGCGAGCGCCGAACAAGTCGCGCTGCGCGTGAATGCCGACGACAAGCGCGTCATCAACGGCCAGACCGACGTCAACCAGCTGGTGCCATTCAAGTACAAGTGGGCCTGGGACAAATACCTGGCCGGCTGCGCCAACCACTGGATGCCGCAGGAAGTGAACATGCAGCGCGACATCGAGCTGTGGAAGAACCCGAACGGTCTGTCCGAAGACGAGCGCCGCCTGGTCAAGCGTAACCTGGGCTTCTTCGTTACCGCCGACTCCCTGGCAGCGAATAACATCGTGCTGGGCACCTACCGCCACATCACCGCTCCTGAGTGCCGCCAGTACCTGCTGCGCCAGGCGTTCGAAGAGGCGATCCACACCCACGCTTACCAGTACATCGTGGAGTCCCTGGGCCTGGACGAGCAAGAGATCTTCAACGCCTACAACGAAGTAGCGTCGATCCGCGACAAGGACCAGTTCCTGATCCCGTTCATCAACGTGTTGACCGAACCGACTTTCAAGACCGGCACCCTGGAGACCGACCAGCAGCTGCTGAAGTCCCTGATCGTGTTCGCCTGCCTGATGGAAGGCCTGTTCTTCTACGTCGGCTTCACCCAGATCCTGGCGCTGGGCCGCCAGAACAAGATGATGGGCGCTGCCGAGCAGTACCAGTACATCTTGCGTGACGAATCGATGCACTGCAACTTCGGTATCGACCTGATCAACACCATCAAGCTGGAAAACCCGCAACTGTGGACCCCGGCCTTCAAGGAAGAGATCAAGGGCCTGTTCCTGCAGGCTGTTGAGCTGGAATACCGCTACGCCGAAGACACCATGCCACGTGGCGTGCTGGGCCTGAACGCCGCCATGTTCAAAGGCTACCTGCGCTTCATCGCCAACCGCCGCGCGACCCAGATCGGCCTGGAAACCCTGTTCGACCAGGACGAGAATCCATTCCCATGGATGTCGGAAATGATCGACCTGAAGAAGGAACGCAACTTCTTCGAAACCCGCGTGACCGAGTACCAGACCGGCGGCGCGCTGAGCTGGGATTAAACTCCCGCTCCACGATGAAAGCCCGGCACCGCCGGGCTTTTTTTTTGTAAATCGCGGATTACCGGGAGCCCCACCTTATTGCAGACGGTGGCGCAGGTGTGTCAGACCCTTGCCGGATGGCCGTCCCGTCTGACACGGGTTTACCGGGTCTTGCTTTACTCAGCCGCTAGCCGTGTACGCCTTGGCGACATCTGTGTTGAACGAGAGGCAAACGGGTCGCCTTGAACTGTTGTCAGCCCGATTTCCAAAACCAACCCGGCAAGGGTCTGACCCGCCGGCACCACCGACAGCGGCAAGATGGTAGGGCCGGTAATCCGTGATGCGCCTTTTTTTGTCGATCCGCCAGCACGTCGTCCGTCGTGTCATTACAAACACGAGGAGACGATCATGGCGCTGACGCTACTTCTTTTATATGCCCGCCCGATGACGATCTGGGGTTGGCACTTGTTACTCGCCTTCTGTCACTCTGCCAGGCGCTCAGGGATGGGCTTGAGCCGGTAGACTTCATGGAAGAACAAATCCGCCTTGTGCTGGTCGGAGCAGAAGTTGGTGACTTCCTTGATCCTGCCTTCTTCGAAGCGGAATACCAGGCACCAGGTCAGATCGAGCCCGCTGCCGTGCGTGCTCCATCCGCGGTGGTGGTCGATGACGTAGTCTTCATGCTCGGCGATCGCATAGGGCTGGGCCTGGAATCCGGCTTTGCCCAGCTGATCAAAGAACGCCAGCACTTCCTTGATGCCATGCTTTTCCCCGGCGAGCGGATGGTGGCCGGGAATGCGCCAAATAATGTCTTCAGCCAGGACGTCCCTGACAGCTGCGACGTTATTGTTGGCATACGCTTCGAACAATGCACCGATCTTTGGCAGGTTGGACACGGAGATCTCCTTCTAAGTTAAGTGGTTCAATGTGAGCGCCAGTTTAGAAATTAACGGGCAAAGGTAGTGTAGCGATCTTGCGGAAGCTGTCGTGAAATTGCGATGGCATGGTAGATTGTCATATGACCTCCGCTTCCAACCTGGCTGCAGCCGATGAGTTGTCACGCGTCCTGAGTACCACGCCGCCGCTTGATCCGCAGGCGTATCGGGGCGATGTGCGGCTGACCACGCGCTTCCGTCATGGGGCCGTCAATGGCCGGGTTTTGCCAATGAATGAGCACGTCGTAATGACTTATTACGGTGCAAGTCAGTCGTATTCATGGCGCGATGGCCAGCGCCGTTCGATCGGTGTCAAAAGGCCGGGCTTGATGACTTTCATTCCCAGGGGGCATGAGGCGCATTGGGATGTGGCCGGCAACGTGGAGGTGTCGCACGTTTATCTGTCCGATGCACAGCTTCAGTCTTGTGCGGCGACGTTGGGGAGCGATTTACAGGACGTGCAATTTGCGGACCGGATTTCTTTCGACGATCCTGTCGCATCGCACATGCTTCAGGTACTGGCGTTGGAGGCTGCGAATCCTCTTGAGCATAGCCGGCTGTTTGCGGATCAGGCCATAGAGCTGCTGTGCTTGCATCTTGTTCGGTCGCATGTTGCGGCGGGCATGCGTCCTGTGCGGGACGCGCTTCCGGGCTTGCAGGCGTGGCAGCTAAAGCGGCTTCGTGAATATGTCCATGAGCGGCTGGACCAGGATCTTCTGCTCGATGAACTTGCTGGCATCGCTGGGCTCAGCCGATTCCATTTCTGCGTGTCGTTCAAACGCGCCACCGGCCAAACGCCTCACGAATGGCTCACCCATCTGCGAATGGAGCGAGCACGCGCACTGTTGGCCCTGCCGCAGTTGTCGATTTACGAGGTTGCACTCGAAGTCGGCTACCAAACGCCGTCGGCATTCGCGTCGGCTTTCCGCAAGACGCAGGGCACGACGCCATCGGCTTTTCGTGCCGCTGTTACGCGCGCTTGACCTGATCCACCACGCTCTTGAGCTTACTTTCCTCGTCTGGCGCCAGCGTGACGAACTTGCAGCCGATGTGAAGCTGCTCGCCTAGCAGGAAAGAGCGGAAGGCGCGGGTGACGCGGATTTCCATTTCCGTGACCGTGATGGTTTCCGCTCCCATATCCAGCACCACGTCGCGCAGTTTTCGGCCCCGCAGCAAGCCCTTCGCCTCGAGCTTTGAACAGCGAAGGCCAATACCGCCCTGCGAGAAATCGTAAATCGGTATCTCATGGGGAGTCGTGCCGTTCATGACGAACGAGGCCAGGAAATTGGCGCCGAGCGGCGTTTCAAGGCGCTCGAAGGCGCGCCGGTTCATGACTGTGCAGGTCTCGGGGAACGTCATCGGAATCAGATGAGGCTTGCCGGGCACAGGCCTCCATTCCGGATCTGTCTGGCGAAACTGCATTTTCGCGTTGCCGAGTACAGTCACGAAGGTTAGCTTGCCGGGCTGCAGGGTGGCGCCCTCGTTCAACTCCATCACGAAGTGCGGCAATTCGGGATCGACGGACAGGATGCGTGCCAGTACTGGCTCGCGGCTGCCGGCAGCGTAGATTGAGATTGCATCGCCATTCGCCGCCAGCAAGGTCAGTGCGTCGCCGATCTCATCTTCGCTGGCCATGTCATATGAATTGGCTGAAGGCGGGAAAGGTGCAATCGCATCTTGTGGCCTTGGCGGCCCTTTGCGGATCGGGATTGCTTTGGGATCGCTGAGCAGCATATCGTTGATAGCGCGTGTCTATAAACTCATCATAGGTTGTGATTTGCTCAATAGCAACGTATTTCCCGAAAGCTTGTCGATTTGGCTGGGTCTCGTCCGTCGTGAGATCACAGACACAAGGAGAATCCGATGACTATCACCATTTCCGCATTTGAACGTTCGCCGGATGGCGGCAAGGGGCTGGCGCGCGATACGCGTCTTCGCTGGGCGCTGGAGGAAGTGGGGCAGCCTTACGAGGTGCGGCCGGTTTCCTTCGCAGCGATGAAGGAGCCGGCGCATCTGGCGCTTCATCCCTTCGGGCAGATTCCCACCTTTGAGGAGGGCGATCTTGTGTTGTTTGAGTCGGGCGCGATTATCTTCCATATCGCCTCGCACTTCGCGGGTTTGTTGCCGGAGGAGGGCAGTGCCCGAGCTCGGGCGATTACGTGGATGTTTGCTGCGCTGAATACAGTGGAGCCGCCGATTCTTGAGCTGTCGATTGCCAAGTTCCAGGAGGGCGACAAGCCGTGGAGCCAGGAGCGCTTGCCGCTGATTGCGGACCGGATCCGCATCCGGCTGGGTCAACTATCCGCCCGCCTGGGCGATGCAGAATGGCTGGATGGCGAATTCAGTGCGGGAGATTTGATGATGGTCTCGGTGCTGCTACGAGTGCGGCCATCGGGCATCCTGGATGAATTCCCCCGCCTTGCCGCCTACGTCGCCCGCGGCGAAGCGCGCCCGGCATACAAGCGGGCCTTCGCTGCCCAATTGGCGTTTAACACGGCCCAGCCGGCCAGTTGAGGGGCAAGCTATCTATTGGCCTGCAAGGAGTCTCCGCATCAGCAATGCCTTGAGATCGCGTCTGGCATCGCACACGAGGTGAATATATGCGGTATTGCCGCGTATTTCGTAGACGATGCGATTCATGCCGGAATTGACTTGGCGGTATTGGCGAAACTGGAGTTTTTCCAATTCGGCGGGAATTGATCTAGGGCGCGGCAAACCCCGTCGATTACGGCGGGGTCAAGAGCGCGGATGGCGAACGCCTTTTCCAGTCATGGTTCTTCACGCTCAAGGTCAGCCAAAACGTCTTCAGCTGGACGGAACTGCCCTTGATCGATCTCTTTCTGGCCAAGTGCAAGTATCTTGAGAAGGGCAAGACTCTGCTCATTTTCTTCGTAAGTGCGCACATCCATGACGACCAGCTTTGCTTCGCCATTTTGTGTAATCAGATAAGGCTCGCGGCTTTGGCTGACCTCGCGGACGATTTCGGCTGCATTGCTTTTCAGATAGCTGATCGGCTTGATGTTGGTTGAGAATTTCATGATAGGCCTCGGGAGTGCAGGGTGCCCGGTCAATCATAGTCCGAATTCCATCTGAATTTAGTCGGGGTGGCGCACGGTTGAAATCACGTTTTCTTGATCTTTGTATAATTGCGCTTTTTGTAAGATTTCCGCAAATCAACTATCAAGAAGCAATGGAAGAAGTGACGACAACTGGCCGGAAGCCCTCCAGGAAATGGGTTCGTATCGCGATTTATGTTTTTGCCGCTGTGGGTTTGCTGTTCTCCGCGATGATCGCGGTGATGGCGTTCCGCGATAGGCCGCAGGCGCTACATTCCTTCGATGCGAATGAGGCGATTTCCGAACTCATGACGCGCAACTATGGGAAGTATTCGGAGTCTCAGCGTGGCTGGCTGTATGTCGACGAGGAGAACCATTCGACTTACCTGGTCACGGTGGTGCAGCAGAAGAAGGTCGATGGCAAGGAGGGTGATGAGCTTTATGTCGTTGCCAGCGGCCGCACGATCGAAACCAATGGCGCGCAGGATTCGTTCTATGGCGTGTTCCAGCTGCGCTATAGCGGCGGGCAGCTGTATGAGTATAGCGACGTACGGCGTTCGAGCGGCGCCGATCCGGTGACGCCGGAGCGTGTGCATTTCGAGGCGCTGAGCGCTGATGTCTGGGGCTGGGTGGTAAAGGTCTCTGATATTGAGACCGGCGATGGCGAAGAGATCACCAATACGCGCAATGTGGTGCTGGCTCCGCACAATGAGCAGATTGCAGTCCTGGCGCAGTTCGATGCTGCGTCCGAGGTGATCGGCTCCGGTGGATGCGAGGAGACTGAGCGTCGCTATGCCGAGTGGAAGCAGGCGAAAAGCGAGAAAAAACCGGCGAAGACCGAGGGCGACACTTCAGGTGAATCCACTTCGGAAGTGGAAGACGACGGCGAAGACTGGGAGCCTCCGCGCTGCACCAGGCTGCAGTGGACTTATCGCACGGACCCGGTTGGCGATTCGACGTTTACGCCGCTGTACGTCACGCGCAAGCCGGGCATGAAAGACGGCGTGAAGCTTGAGGCGAAAACCTGGAAGGTGATGTTCGATCCGAAGAGCTACACCTATCTGCTGCCGGAAGAATTGAAAAACATCGGCCTTTAACGGAATTGGGCCATGATGCGTGACAGCGTGCCGTCTTTGGCGGCGGCCGCGATGGCGTGGTTGGCTTCGGCCAGGCTGAGATGGCCCCGGCGCGATACGGCGCAGCGTGTATCGAAGCTCGCTGCCGTCAATGGCGGATGCAGATTGAGCGGTGCGGCCCGCACTCGCTGTCGGTAATCGAGCACGCCGCGTGCAATCAGGATGTGGTGCACCCGGCCGCGCGCGAGCTTTTCAAGATTGGTTTGCATATTGGGCGAGTCGTCCCGCACAAAACCATCGCCAAGTACTGCTTGGATCTCCGGATGCTGGTAGCCGAGGATGGTGCCGATGGGCTGTCCGCGCAGGTCGGCGATTGATTGCGGGCGCGGTTGGCTGGCATCGGTGACCAGGACTTCTTCCGCCGTGAAGACAGGCTCAGTCCACAGGTAATCCCCCTCGATCCATTCCGGCATATAGCCGCACAGGATGTCAGCCTGGCCTTCCTGCAGCGCCCTTGCGATGCGCTTGCGCGGCAGAAGCAGGAAGCGCAATTCGCGGCCCGTGCCTCGGGCCAGCATCTCCCCAAGCATCTTGTGTACGCCATCGGTGAGGCGGCCGTTTTCAATGCGCGACATCGGCATATCGGCCGCGCGGTCGACCAGTACAACAAGTTCGGTGCACCAGGCCAGTGGCGCCGACATGAGCAGGCAGGTGAAAACGAGGAGACGCAAGGGAGCCATACGAAGCGGGGCAGAAAAGATGCCTCATTATGCACTGCGATGGCCGCTTTAAATGGTGATATGATGTCCGACTGAATTACATCATATTGTGATATATAATGCCGTCCTCACCAGATTCACTGGACAAGGCCGACTTCATGGCCCTGTCCGAGTTCCGCTACCAGATGCGGCGCTTCGAGCGCTTTTCCGAAAACGCAGCGCAGGCCGAGGGCATCACGCCGCTGCAGTACTTGCTGCTTTTGCATATCAAAGGCTATCCGGCCCGGGACTGGGCCACGGTGGGCGAGTTGGCCGAGCGGCTGCAAGCGCAGCAGCATGGCGTGGTTGCTTTGCTAAGCCGCTGCGAGGCGGCTGGGCTGGTCGAGCGCCGGCCCAATGCCTTGGACCGGCGCAAGGTCGAAGTCCACGTGCTGCCTGCCGGCGAAGAGGTGCTGCTGCGCCTGGCCGCCATCCACCGCGCAGAACTGCAATCGCTGCATGGCGTGTTCACTGTTCCAAACTTGCCTCAGAAACCATGAAACCTTACGATCCGCGCCGCGACTTCAGCGGCGACGCGCGCCTGCTGCCGATTGGCGCCATGGCTGCTTTTATCGGCGCGCTGAGCACGGGCACTGCCTGGCTGCTGCTGAAGGCGATTTCGCTCTTCACAAACTTGTTCTTCTTCCAAAGCCTGTCGACGGCGCAGCAGTCGCCGGCTGGCCATGCGTTGGACGCTTGGGTGATTGCGGTGCCGGTGATCGGGGCGCTGGTCATCGGCCTGATCGCGCGCTACGGTTCGGAGCAGATTCGCGGCCACGGCATTCCGGAGGCGATCGAGGCCATCCTGTTCAAGCGCAGTGCAATGTCGCCCAAGGTGGCGGTGCTCAAGCCGCTGGCGTCGGCGATTGCCATCGGCAGCGGCGGACCGTTCGGTGCGGAAGGTCCGATCATCATGACGGGCGGCGCGGTCGGTTCGCTGTTCGCCCAGCATTTCCACTTGAGCGATGCTGAGCGCAAGACCTTGCTGGTGGCGGGCGCGGTGGCGGGCATGACGGCCGTATTCGGCACGCCGATTGCGGCGCTGCTGCTGGCGGTCGAGCTGCTGCTGTTTGAATTGCGCCCGCGCAGCCTGCTGCCGGTGGCGATTGCCTGCGCGGTGGCCGGCTTCCTGCGGCCGCTGCTGATGGAGGCGGGGCCGCTGTTCCCGCAACAAAGCCCGGTGCTGCCGCCGGTGGCCTTGCTATCCTGCGCCCTGGCCGGTGTGCTGTGCGGCGCCATGGCATGGCTTCTGTCGACAGCTTTGTACCGGGTTGAGGATGGCTTCCACAAGCTGCCTATCCACTGGATGTGGTGGCCGGCGCTGGGCGCGATTGCCATTGGCGTGGGCGGCTATTTCCAGCCGCGTGCCCTGGGCGTGGGCTACGACGTGATCGGCGACCTGCTGCAAATCCACCTGGCTGCCGGCGTGGTGGTCACGCTGCTGGTGGCGAAAGCTGTCATGTGGCTGATCGCACTGGGCTCGGGTACATCAGGCGGCGTGCTGGCGCCCTTGCTGATGCTGGGCGCTGGTCTTGGCACGTTGTTGGGACCTTACCTTCCGGGCGGTACGCCGGCGGTCTGGCCGTTGGTGTTCATGGCCGCCACGCTGGGCGGCATGATGCGCGCGCCGATCATGGCGACGGTGTTCGCCTATGAGCTGACGCACGATGCGAACGCGCTGCTGCCGGTGCTGGCCGCTTCAGTGGTGGCCTATGGCTTTACCGTGATCACCATGCACCGCTCGATCCTGACCGAGAAGATCGCCCGCCGCGGCCACCACATCTACCGCGAATACGGCATCGATCCGCTGGAGAGGCATAGCGTCGAAGAGGTGATGACGACTACGCCGGTGTCCATCGAGGCCGATGCGCGCGTGGACGACGTACTGGCTTCGTTCTTCGGGGTGGGCCAGCGCCATCGCGCCTTCCCGGTAACGAAGGGCGGCGCGGTGATGGGCATGCTGGACCGGGCAGCGCTGGAGCAGGCGGGCGATGCGGTCCATGTGCGCGAGCTGTATGGGGTGAACGCGCCCATCGTGGCGCTGCGCGGCGAGACCTGCCGCACGGTGGCGATCAGGCTGGCGGTGCATGGGCTGGAGCGCTTGCCGGTGGTGGCCGATGCCGAGGGCCGCCAGCTGGTGGGCATCATCAGCCGCAGCGATATGATCAAGTCCTCTCTCTCGCTGGACAACGAGGAGCACCGGCGCCACCGTTTCCGCCGCTTTACGCTGGGGTCTTAACGCTGGGGCCAGTTGGCATACTTGCGGTCGATGGCCGCCGCGGTACCATCTTTTAAGATGTCAGCCATGGCGGCCGACATGGCGGCAATGGTCGCATCCGGCACGGCCTTGTTGCAGGCCAGGTAGGCGCGCGATGTATGGAAGGTGAGCAGGGGGACGATCTTGCCGACCAGTCCTTCGCGCTCGATCAAGCCATGGGCCAACTGGTGGCTGGTCACCCACAGGTCGATGCGGCCGCCCATCAGCTTGCGCGGATTGGAGAAATTGTCCGGCGCGACATCGACCGTGAAGCCCCGGTCTTGCAAATACTGGACGCGTACGTCGCCGTTGTAGCCGCCGATGCGCAGCTTCTTGGCGTCGTCAAGGGTCGCCAGTTGGAGGGGGGAATTGGCCAGGCCGTACAGGGTCCAGTCGAATTCGCGCAAGGGTCCGACCCATTTGAACAGCGCCTCCCGTTCGGGTGTGCGCGAAGTGGAAAATACGCAGGAATTGGGTGTGCGCAGCGCCAGTTCGTAGGCGCGCTTCCAGGCCATGATCTCCATGGTGTATTTGATGCCGGCGCGCGACATGATTTCTTTCACCTTGTCGGGCGAGATGCCGGTGATGCGCTCGCCGTCGCGCATGATGTCGGGCGGCGTGTTCTCAGTAAACAACTGCAAAGTGCCCGCCTGCGCTGCGATTGGGAGCGCAAAAACCCATGCGGCGAGCAGCAGCGTCTGTTTTTTCATCAGGCAATCATGTGCGTCTTGCCGGGCGAAGTCAACGTAAGAAACAGTCAAGTAGAAAGCCTTACTTGAATCCCCTATTGATTGCTGGTAAAACTATTACTAGTAGTGCAATTCAAATCAACCAACATCAATGGGAGAACACATGATGAAACGACGCGCCATTATTTCCGCACTGGCTTGCCTGCCCCTGCTTGGCGCCGGCCTTGCGCAGGCACAGAATTACCCTACCAAGCCGATCACCATGATCGTGCCATTCGCCGCCGGCGGTCCTACCGACACCGTGGCGCGCCTGCTGGCGCAATCCATGGGCACCAAACTGAAACAGCAGATCATCGTGGAAAACGTCGGCGGCGCCGGCGGCACCATCGGCGCAGCGCGCGCAGCTAAGTCGGCGCCGGATGGCTACACTATCTTCCTGCACCATATCGGCCACTCGACCGCGCCAGCCCTGTACCGCAAGCTGAGCTACAACGCCATCGACAGCTTCGAGCCGATCGGCCTGGTGACCGACGTGCCGATGACCCTGGTTGCGCGCAAGGACTTCCCGGCCAAGGACTTCAAGGAGCTGCTGGCCTATGTGAAGGCCAATAAGACCAAGGTCACTTACGCCAATGCCGGCCTGGGTTCGGCTTCTCACCTGTGCGGCATGCTGTTCATGTCCGCCATCCAGACCGACCTGACCACCGTGCCGTACAAGGGCACCGGTCCGGCCATGAACGATTTGCTGGGCGGCCAGGTCGACTTCATGTGCGACCAGACCACCAATACCACCAGCCAGATCAAGGGCGGCAAGATCAAGGTGTACGGCGTCACCACCAAGACCCGCGTGCCGTCGATGCCGGACGTACCAACCCTGAACGAAGCCGGCCTGCCGGGCTTTGAGGTGGCGGTGTGGCACGGCATGTACGCGCCGAAGGGCACGCCGAAGCCAATCATCGACAGCCTGGTCGGCGCCTTGCAAGTGGCGCTGAAAGACCCTGCGGTCAAACAGCGCTTCGCCGACCTGGGCACCGAGCCGGTTGACGAAAAACGCGCCACGCCGGAAGCACTGCGCGCCCACCTGAAGGCCGATATCGACCGTTGGGGTCCGATCATCGCTAAAGCAGGGGTGTACGCTGACTAAGGGGATGATGATGTCTGCTATCCGCCACCCGAAGGATTTCTGGATCGGGGCGATCTTTATCGCAATTGGCCTGGGCGCCGTGTTTACGCGCGGCGACCTGAACATGGGCACGTCCTTCCGCATGGGGCCCGCCTTCTTCCCTGTGGTGCTGGGCATCCTGCTGGCCGTGATCGGCGCGGCCGGCGTGCTGCGCTCCTTCTTCCGCAAGGGCGAGGCGATGGAAAAGCTGCACCTGGCGCCGCTGGCCCTGGTCACGCTGGCCGTGGCGCTGTTCGGCCTGCTGATGCGCGGCGCCGGCCTGGTGCCGGCGGCCGTGGTGCTGGTGCTGGTCAGTGCCTACGCCAGCCCCAAGTTCCGCTGGAAGGAAGCGGGGCTGCTGGCCGTCGGCCTGGCGGCCTTCGCCTACGTGCTCTTTATTAAGTTGTTGGGATTGCCGATACCTGCGTTCGGCTCCTGGCTCGGTTTCTAAGGGGCTGCCATGGAAATTTTAAGCAACCTGGGGCTGGGCTTTGAAACTGCCTTCACCCTGACCAACCTGGCGTACTGCCTGATTGGCGTCTTCATCGGCACGGCGGTCGGTGTGCTGCCGGGCCTGGGCCCGATCGCCACTATCGCCATGCTGCTGCCGGCGACCTTCGGCCTGCCGCCGGTGGCGGCGCTGATCATGCTGGCCGGTATTTATTACGGCGCCCAGTATGGCGGCTCGACCACGGCTATCCTGGTCAACCTGCCGGGCGAGTCATCCTCCGTGGTGACCGCCATCGACGGCTACCAGATGGCGCGCAAGGGCCAAGCCGGCAAGGCGCTGGCAACGGCGGCCCTGGGCTCCTTCTTTGCCGGCACGGTGGCGACCGTGGTGGTGGCCTGCTTTGCGCCGCCGCTGGCCGACCTGGCGCTGAAGTTCGGCCCGGCCGACTACTTCTCGCTGATGGTGCTGGGCCTGGTGGCTGCCGTGGTGCTGGCCAGCGGTTCGCTGCTGAACGCGATCGGGATGGTGATCCTGGGCTTGTTGCTGGGCATGATCGGTACCGACGTCAATTCGGGCCAGCAGCGCTACACCTACGATATGCCGGAGCTGGCGGAGGGCATTTCCTTCGTGATCGTGGCGATGGGCATGTTCGGCATCGGCGAGATCGTGCGCAACCTGGAGCATGACGAGGAGCGCCACATCCTGATGGACAAGGTAAAGGGCCTGATGCTGGACAAGGCGGACTTCAAGCGCATCCTGGCGCCTGTCCTGCGCGGAACCCTCCTCGGTTCGGCGCTGGGCATCCTGCCGGGCGGCGGCGCCATGCTGGCGTCCTTCGCCTCCTACTCGCTGGAGAAAAAGGTGTCGCCCAATGCCAAGGAGTTCGGCAAGGGAGCCATCGAGGGCGTGGCGGCGCCGGAGTCGGCCAACAACGCCGGCGCCCAGACCTCCTTCATCCCGATGCTGACGCTGGGCATCCCGTCCAACCCGGTGATGGCCCTGATGATCGGCGCCATGATCATCCAGGGCATCACCCCTGGACCGGCGGTGATGACGGAAAAGCCGGAGCTGTTCTGGGGCCTGATCGTCTCCATGTGGTTCGGCAACCTGTTCCTGGTGGTGCTGAACCTGCCGATGATCGGCCTGTGGGTGAAGATGATCACGGTGCCTTACCACCGCCTGTTCCCGGCCATCCTGCTGTTCTGCGCGATCGGGGTCTTCAGCCTGAATAACGCCCAGTTCGACGTCTGGCTGATGGCGCTGTTCGGGGTGTTCGGCTATATCTGCGCCAAGCTCGATGCCGAGCCGGCGCCGATGCTGCTGGGCTTTATCATCGGCCCGATGCTGGAGGAATACCTGCGGCGCGCCATGCTGCTCTCGCATGGCGACCCGATGGTGTTTGTCAGCCGGCCGATCAGCGCCACCCTGCTGGCGCTGGCGGCGCTGGCCCTGATCGTGGTGCTGTCGCCGGCACTGCGCAAGAAAAGGGAAGAGGCCTTCCACGAGGAATGAAGATGCTGCGCTGCCTGGTTATCCTGTCTTTCCTGGCATGCGCAGCAACGGCGCAGGCGGCCTGCAGCCGTCCGGTCAAGGTGGCCATCAGCCCCATGGGGCGCAATATGATGGTTGCCGCGGACGGTACTGTGGGCGGCCTGGTGCCGGATTTCCTGCAGCTGGTGAGCGAGCGCACCGGCTGCCAGTTTGAATTCTTTACCGTGCCGCGCGCCCGAGCGCTGAAGATGCTGCAATCGGGCGCGATCGATCTTTTGCCCGGCGCCACCCGCACCGCTGAACGCGACCGGGTCGGCATCTTCGTCCATATGTATAACTCGCGCGCCATGCTGATCGCACTGGCCGGCAAGCTGCCGCCCGAGCTGGCGCTGGACGAGGTGCGCGAGCGCGAGCTGAGCTTCGGCGCGATACGCGGCAATAACTACGGCCCCGAATACATGCGCATGGTGGAGGAGGCGGGCAGCCTGCCGCGCCTGTCCCTGGTGCCCGATCCCGATACGGCGGTGCGCATGCTGGTCGCCGGCCGTTTCGATGCGGTGCTGGCCGGCCCCTCCGTGTTTGCCGAGGCGGTGCAGCGCGCTGGCCTGGCCGACAAGGTTGCCATTACTTCAGTAAACGGCATGCAGCCGGCACAAGTGGGTTTCTACCTGCACCGCAAGTCCCTGACGGCGGCCGACATGGAACAACTGCGCGAGGCGGTGAGCTTCCTGGTGACACGCGGCGAGTACAGCAAACTGGTGCGCCAGTATTACGCTGAGCCGAAATGGAGCGCGCTGGGCCTCGATGCCCGCCTCCCTGCGCCGCCCAAACCCTGAGACGCGTTGCGGCCGGACAACGGCTACGCAGATTTTCGCGCGCTTCTTTTAACTGCTTAAAGCATGCGCAGTCATTCGTGACAATGCGTGAGATTCCTAGGGTGGCGGCTGTCTATACTGAAGATTCCTACTGGCAACAACTTTCCCCCTACAGGAGCCTACCCAAATGAACAGCCCAGTCATCCAGGAAGCCCAACTCCAAGAAGTCGAACTGCAGGCGATCAACGCCGCCCTCAACCGCGTGCAAGCGGTCATTGAGTTCCAGCTCGATGGCACGATTTTGCATGCGAATGACAACTTCCTGAAGGCGGTCGGCTACACCCTCGATGAAGTGCAGGGTCACCACCACTCGATGTTCTGCGACAGCGAATTCGCCGCAAGCGAAGCATATAAACAATTCTGGGAGCGCCTGCGCGGCGGCCACTTCGAACATGGCGAATTCAAGCGCGTCGGCAAAGGCGGCCGCGAGATCTGGATCAATGCATCCTACAACCCGGTGTTCGATGCTGAGGGCCGTCCTTATAAAGTGATCAAGTTCGCCACGGACGTCACCGCCACCAAGTTGCGCAACGCGGAATACGAAGGCAAGGTGAGCGCGATGGACAAGGCGCAGGCCGTGATCGAGTTCGACATGAGCGGCCACGTGCTGACCGCCAACAACAACTTCCTCGATGCGATGGGCTATACGCTGGACGACATCAAGGGCGAACACCACCGCATGTTCTGCGAAACCGACTATGCCGCCAGCGTCGACTACAAACGCTTCTGGCAGAAACTGAACCGCGGCGAATATGACAGCGGCCGTTACAAGCGCGTCGGAAATGGCGGCAAATCGATCTGGATCCAGGCGACTTACAACCCGATCATGGATATGAACGGTACGCCTTTCAAAATCGTTAAGTTCGCCAGCGACATTACCGAGCAGGTGATGATGGAGCAGGGCATCAAGGACAAGGCGGCCAGCGATGCGATCAAGATCGAGCGCCTGCTCGATGCCGTGGCGCGCGCGGCCAAGGGCGACCTGACCGCCAAAGTGCCGACTGCAGGCGAGGAGCCGCTCGACCAACTGGGCGCCGGCATCGGCAAGATGATGGGAGACTTGCGCGGCGTGATCGGCCAGGTGGTGATGTCCGCCACCGCTTTCGCCGACGATGCCGAGGAAATCGCCAACCGCGCCGGCGTGGTGGCGGGCGGCTCGCAGGAGCTGGGTGCGACGGTGGAGGAAATGAATGCCACGGTCGACGGGCTGACCCGCTCCATCGACGCGATTGCGACCAGCACCGGTCATGCCAACGATCTCGCCAAGTCGACCCAGGACGAAGCCGAGGCGGGCGCCAAGGCGGTGGCGCGTTCGATCGAGGCTATGGACCTGATCAATCGCTCTTCGGAAGATATCGGCGAGATCGTGAAGGTGATCAGCGATATTGCCAACCAGACCAATATGCTGGCCTTCAATGCGGCCATTGAGGCGGCGCGCGCCGGTGAACATGGCCTGGGCTTCTCGGTGGTGGCGGACGAGGTGCGCAAGCTGGCCGAACGCTCGTCGCAGGCGACCAAGGAAATCTCCAAGCTGATCAGCGAGTCGGTCAAGCGCGTGAATACCGGCACCGCCATCTCGCACCAGGCCAGCGAAGCATTCGACCGCATCGTGAAGGGCGTGGGCAAGACCAGCGAGGCGATTGCCGAGATTTCGCATGAGGCCAAGGAGCAGCTCTTGTCGGCGCGCGAGGTGAGCGTGGCGATCAACCACATCGCCGAAGCAGCGGAGCAGTCGGCCGGCAGCTGCGACAGCATTGCCTCGTCGACGTCCAGCTTGAATTCGCGCGCCGGGGAGTTGAACAAGCTGGTCGCCGGTTTCGTGGTGTAAGCCATGGAAGCCTTGCGCGTAGTTCCGGCAGGGGAGCCGGGGGGCTCCCTCGCGCCGGCGATGGAGCTGTTCGGCTCCTTCATGCTGGGCGCCAGTGAGTTCGCGCTGCCGGCCTTGTGCATCCGGGAGGTGGTCAACTTCCCTGAGCGCATGACCAGCTTGCCGCTCGCCCCGTCTTATCTGGAAGGCATGTTCACGCTGCGCGGCAGCGTGATCCCGGTGGTGAACCTTGGCCGCCTGTTCGATCCGGCCGCCGAAGCTGCCAAGCCGACCGACAAGATCGCGATCATCGATTACCAGGAAGTGCAGGTCGGTTTGCTGGTGCATGCGACCGGCGAGATCCTGCGCGTGCGGCCCGAACAACGCAGCCGGTTGCGTTATGCGGAAGGTTCGACACAAGGGGTAGTAGCCGGCACCATCTTGTTGGAAGAGGGCAGGCGCCTGCTCCAGGTGCTCGACATCGACCGCCTGGTGCGCATCGAGAACGTACCGCAGGTGCATTCGATGCGCACGGCCGGCGCCGAAACGCGGCGCCAACTGCGCGTGGTCGGCGAGCGCCGCCATGCGATCAGCTTCCGCGCCGCGGGCGCCCGCTTCGCGATGGAGATGAAGGCGATCCAGGAAATCGTGCGGGTGCCGGAGCTGTCGGAGACGGTGCTGGCCAGTCCCCTCTGCCTGGGGCGCATGCACTTCCGCGGGCTGCAGGTGCCTGTGGTGGACTTCGCCGCGCTGGCGGGCGGACAGCGGGCGTCGGAGGACTCCGAGCAGCGCGTCCTGGTGGCACATATCGGCGAAGCGACGGTCGGCTTCCTGGTCGATGCGGTGGAAAGCATCCTGCATTTCACCAGCGATGAAGTTCTGGCCATTCCTCTGCTCAGCAAAGAACGCAGCGCCATGTTTGCCGGCTGCGTGGCGCGCGCCGGCGAGGAGGATGTGATCCTGCTGGACCACGAGGGCATCTTCTCGCGCAGCGAGATCGGCGAGATGGATATCGGCCACCGCCAGCTCTATCCGACCCAGGGCGCGCAGGCTGACGCCGCGGCGCGCCAGCGTGCCGGCCGCAAGGTCTACCTGAGCTTCCGGGTCGGCGAACTGTTCGCGCTGGAGCTGAAGCAGGTGCGCGAGATCATCGATCACGCCGGCGACATCAGCCATCCGCCCGGCATGCCGGACTACCTGTGCGGCGTGCTGAACCTGCGTCAGCAGCTCATCAGCCTGGTCGACTTGCGCCGCCTGTACGGGATGGAAGCGGCCGGCGAGGGCGCCGGCAAGGTGCTGGTGATTGAGCGCGAAGAGGGACGCTATGGCCTGGTGGTCGATGCGGTGGCCGACATCGTCACCATTGACGATGGCAAACGCTTCGCCACTCCTTCGTTGATGAAGAAGGAGGAGTCGCTGGGTCTGTCGGCCGAATCGAATGAAGTGCTGGAGCTGCCGCAAAGCGATGGAAGCACGCACAGCACCTGTTTGCTCGATCTCGAACGCGTGATGAAGCGAATTTTGCATGTCGCGTAATCGCGACGAAAAAAAATTTTCAAACGCCGTCGTCAAGCGCCCCGGTCTCGCGTTCAAGCGCAGGCCGGGGCGCTTCGTTTTTTATAAAGCCTTTACCTAAAGGTGTTATGCGAAGCTGCTCGTTTGTTCGATGGCCGCGCGCGGTCGGCGAACGCATCGCGAAGCGCGTTCCAATGTGCGCCAACGCGCTGATCGACACAAAAAAAGAAGAAGAAAATCATTCGTGCTGGTTGCGCATCGACAAGCTTTCGTGTACTTTGCGAACTTGAAATCGCGTGAATATGCAAGCACTGTTTTTTCGAGTGTGTTGTTACCGCAAAAATCGAAAAATAATGGGAACCATAAACGCATAAGTATGCTGAAAGACCACACGACGACAGCGAAGCCGCTCTCCTGATCTCCCGATCAGGCCGGGCGGTTTTTTATTTGAACGCTGGCTGTCACACGTGGCCCGACGATGGGTCGAGGAGCTGAATGTACGCCCCACCCGCGCAATCGTCGCGACAAAGAATTTGAGTCCTGCGCCGACAAGCACCGACGCAGGAATCGATGGCTGAAGCGCTGCACTTGTGAGGAGGTGCAGCAGTTCAGCTGGGTGCCGAATTCATTAGCGCAAACCGCAATCCTGTTTGTGCCGATGAATAATTCGCCTGGTCCAGCGCAGGGCCGGACGGGTTTAAATCTTGTGCGTGAATTTTTCCCATCCCAGATGAAGGAGAACTAAAAATGGCAACCGCCGCTAAGAAGAAACCAGCAGCCGCTAAAGCAGCTGCTCCAGCAAAGAAAGCTGCCGCTAAGCCGGCCGCTAAAGCCGCAGCTAAGCCAGCTGCTAAACCAGCTGCCAAGAAAGCCGCTGCCAAGCCAGCCGCTAAACCAGCAGCCAAGAAAGCCGCCGCTAAGCCAGCTGCAAAACCAGCAGCTAAGAAAGCAGCAGCTAAGCCAGTAGCGAAAAAAGCCGCTGCTAAGCCAGCAGCAAAACCAGCAGTTAAGAAAGCAGCAGCTAAACCAGCAGCGAAGAAAACCGTCGCTAAAGCAGCAGCTAAACCAGCAGTTAAAAAAGCTGCCGCTAAACCAGCAGCTAAAAAAGCCGTCGCTAAAAAAGCAGCAGCTAAGCCAGTAGCAAAGAAAGCAGCAGCTAAGCCAGCAGCCAAGAAAGCCGCAGCTAAACCAGCAGCTAAGAAAACCGTAGCTAAAGCCGCTGCCAAGCCAGCTGCTAAGAAGCCTGCTGCCAAGAAAGCTGCTGCAAAGCCAGCCGCTAAGAAAGCCGCTGCTAAGCCAGCTGCGAAGAAAGCCGCTGCTAAACCAGCTGCCAAGAAAGCTGCTCCTAAAGCCGCTGCCAAGCCAGCTGCAAAAAAGCCAGTAGCTAAGAAAGCCGCTGCCAAGCCAGCTGCTAAAAAAGCCGCTCCTAAAGCCGCCGCAAAACCAGCTGCCAAGCCTGCAGCTAAAAAGGCCGCCCCAAAAAAAGCCTCGGCTAAGCCAGCAGCTAAGCCAGCTGTTGCGCCAGTAGCCGTAGCACCGGCTGCAGCTCCTGCTGCAAAACCAGCTGCCCCTAAAAAGGCCGCTCCTAAGAAACCAGCTGCTCCTAAGAAGGAAGCTGTGAAGCCAGCCGCCGCACCAGCACCTGCTGCTGCAGCCGCTCCAGCTCCAGCCGCCGCTCCGGCAGCTAAAACCGTGATCGCCCCGGCAGCCGCCTGGCCGTTCCCGACCAGCACCCGTCCTTCCTAAGCCTTTAAACGCTTAGTGCCGGATGGCGAAAACACCGCTGTGTGAGACAATCGCACAGCGGTTTTTTTATTTGGAGTGAACTCGTGTTTAGTATTCTTAAGCTGATCGTCGATGTCATCGCCGGCCTTCTCGGTGGCGTGCTCTTACTGCGATTCTGGATGCAGGCTATCCGCGTCCGTCCGCCTTCGTCGGTGGCACAGTTTACTTTTCAATTATCGGATTGGCTGGTGCGCCCGCTGCGCCGCATCGTCCCCGGCATGGGGGGCTATGACTGGGCCAGCCTGATTGGTGCTTTCCTGATTGTGATCCTGGCGACCTCGGTGCTGTTCCTGGTGGGGGCGACGCCGGAACTGGTGCTGCTGGCGGCTTTGCACCGCTTCCTGGAGTGGATTCTGTTTGGGTTTATGGCGCTGCTGATCATCGAGGCGATTTTCAGCTGGGTCAATCCCCATGCACCCCTGGCGCCGTTCGTACGCGCGTTGAATGAGCCGCTGCTCAATCCTATCCGCAAGGTGGTGCCGCTGGTGGGTAACCTGGATTTGTCGCTGCTGGTGGCGCTGATTTTGCTGCAGATCTGCCAGATTTTGCTGGGGATGCTGTTTAGCGGTTAGCCGCTCGGCTTTTAAACCGGCAAACCGGTGTCAGACCCACAGGGTCAGACACCAATACGCGGCCGCCGCCGGCAAGTGTCAGACCCTGCGGGTCTGACACTGGTTTACCGGGTTAGAAGCGGTAGCCGAAGGCGGCTTCGAACTTGTCGGCGATTTCGGCCGGGGTGAACACGTGGTTCTGCGCGCCCTTGGTCACGATCTTGATCGCGCCCAGCAGGCTGGCCAGGCGGCCGGTCGATTCCCAGCCCAGTTCATTCACCAGGCCAAACAGCAGCCCCGCGCGGTAAGCATCGCCGCAGCCAGTCGGATCCAGGTCAAGCGACGAATCCACCACCACAGCCGGAATATCAATCCGCTTGCCGCCGGTATAAATCTCCGAACCCTTCTCCCCGCGAGTCACAATCAGCGCTTCCAGCTTCGAAGCAATTTCCGGGATGGTCAGGCCGGTACGCGACATCAGCAACTCGATCTCATAATCGTTGCAGGTCACATAAGTGGCTTTCTCGATGAAGCCAATCAGCTGCTCAGGCGTGAACATCGGCATCTGCTGGCCCGGGTCGAACACGAAGGGGATGCCCAGGCGTGCCAGGTCTTCCGCGTGCTTCAGCATGCCCAGGTGGCCGTCCGGCGAGATGATCGCGATGCGGGCGGCGCCGGCTTTCTCGATCGGGTTCTCGTGTGCAAACGACATGGCGCCAGGGTGGAAGGCGTTGATCTGGTTGTGGTCCGCATCGGCCGTGACGAAGCATTGCGCGTTGTAGGCATCCTTCTTGATCAGGATGTTGTCGGTCGACAGGCCGAGCTTCTGGAAGCGTTCCAGGTAAGCCGCGCAATCCTGGCCAAGCACACCCACGATGCGCGGATCACCGCCCAGCATCTTCAGCGAGTAGGCGATATTGCCGGAGCAACCGCCAAACTCGGTGCGCATGGTCGGCACCAGGAAGGACACATTGACCTTGTGCAGCTGGTCTGCCAGCAGCGTGTCGCCGAAGCGGCCTTCGTATTGCATGATGATGTCGATGGCCAGCGAGCCACAGACAAGCGCGGTTTTAGTCATAGTTTTTAAGGGTAAAAGATGGCGATGTGATAGCCGGAGGCTTTGAGCTGTTTCAGCTCGAAGTACAGTTTAATGCTTTGCTCGCTGCGCGGGCCGAATCCTTTTTCGGCTTCGGCTGGCGAAGGCAGATACTCGCGCGGGGCGAACACGCGGCGCAGTACCGGCTTGTCGGCGTTGTCGTTCAGGGTCAGTTCGATGTGCGGCCAGGTTTGCGCTGTCTTGGACTGGTTGCGCAGCACGGTCGTGAAGGTGAAGGTGTTTTCGGCCATGGTGGCCAGCTCGCCTTGCTCGATGCTCAGGGCGTCGAGCTGGGTGGGCAGGGCGATCTTGCAGCCGAGCGGCTGGCACATGGCGGCCAGGGCTGGCTTCAGTTGCGGGTAGTTGGCGGCCAGCGTGTCGCGGAACGTGGTGCCGGCTTGCAGGGCGAGGCCGGCCAGCAGTAACGGGATGCCGATGGCCATGGTGATGGTGGCGGCCTTGCCGTATTTCTGGCTGCGGTCGACGCGCTTGACGAAGCTCAGGTCGGAGTGGTCGAGATCATCGGCTTCGTCGATGCCGGCGAGGGCGCGCATGCGGGCGGCGGCGAGGGCGGCTTCGGCGGCTGCCTGTTCTTCGTCGCTTGGCAGGGATTCGCCGTCGTCGGGGACGTCGGTATTGACGGCTGCTACGGCGTGCAGGGCGGTGTCGTCGCGTTCTTGTTCGGGCTCGGACAGGCTCCAGGGTTCGCCGGTTGGGGCGAGGGCGTCGGCGGCGTCTTCGGCGGCGGGCCAGGGTTCTTCGGCCAGGGATGGTTCGCTGGTGCCGGCGTCGGTGTCGGCGGTTTCGCTTGCATCGGCTTCAATGTTGGCGTCGAAGCTGGCGGTGAAAGGCTCTTCCTGCGGCAACTCGGCCGGTGGGAGGTCTTCAAAATGGTGCGCGTCGTCGATTGCGGCGAGGACGATGTGTTCTTGCGGCGTGTCGAGCGAGGGCTCGATGCGGCCGTCAGGGTGCGTGTTATCGGCGGACCATTGGTCGATGGCTTCGATCAGGGCCGCGCCGGCGGGGGCTGCCGGTTCGGTTTCCGCCTCGGCCTCGGTCTCGATGGCGGGGACGTCTTCCGCAGGCGCGGATTCTTCCTGCGAAGGTTCTTCGATTGCAGCTTCTTCGCACGCAGCTTCTTCGCACGCAGCTTCTACATGCGCAGGTTCTTGCTCCTCAGGCGCGTCGAGCACGGGCTCCACCTGCTCAGGTTCGGCGTGCACAGGCTCGGCGTTGGCGGGTTCGATGTGCTCAAGCTCGACATGTTCAGGTTCGGCATCCGCAGCCTCGATACGCGCAGGTTCGGCATGCTCAGGCTCGACGTGCTCCGGTTCGACGCGCTCCGGTTCGACGTAAAGAGGGACGTCATGCTCAGGTTCGGCGTCTTCAGGCTCGGGGTGCACGGGCTCGAGCTGTTCAGGTTGGGCTTGCTCGAGTTCAACGTGCGCCGGTTCGACATGTTCAGGTTCGGCGTCCGGAGGCTGCGGCTGCGGCGCGACTGTGGGCGCCAGGAAGTCGGGGGCGAGTTCTTCACCGAAGTGTTCGGGCTCCCGCGCGGGGGCGGAGGGGCTCTTGACGTGCTTGAAGGCGCGGGCGACGGCGGCCATCGCGGCGGCGTCGGATGCTGCCGATGCGTTTGCGGGAAGGTCTTCCCAGACCAGCAGCTTTTCGTCGATCGTGGACGATGGCGTGGCGACTGGTGGCAGTGGGGCGGCGGGTGTCGGTACTTCAGGCGACCATGGGCCGGTAGTCGGCAATTCGCCGGCTAATTCGGAGAATGCGTCGTCTGGCGAAACCAGGGATGCCAGTGGATGCGGTGCGGCTGGCGGCGTGGTTGCGGCGGCGAAGGCACGGGCAACGGCGGCGCGGGCTGTATCGTCGGGCGTTGGCTCGGCGGCTGGCGCATGCGAAGCGGCGGTGCGCCAGACGGCAGGCGCGGGGACTGCTTCTGGCGGCTCGTCGATGGGGAGCGCTGGCTCGTCGGCGAAATCGAGTTCGAAGTCGACGGGGGTGCCGTGGACATAGTCGGATATCGCCGGAATGGCGTGAGCCGGTGCGGCGCGTTCGGCGACGACGTCGGGGATAACGGGAGTCGGCTTGGCCGCCGGTTCGACCAGCGCGGAGTTGCCATCGAAGACCTGGTGGCAAGAGCCACAACGGACAATGCCCCCGCGCAGTTTCAGCTGGTCAGCCGCGACCCTGAAGATCGTATTGCAGTGGGGGCATTTAGTGGCGAGCGCCATCAGTCGGGAAAATTACCTTATGCCAGCGTGCCGGACAGGCACACCCAGCCTTCGTGCTCAGCCCAGACGCTCAGCTTGATGAACGGCGCGTAGGCCGCTGCGACTTCTTCCGCCTGGCGCGCCAGCACGCCGGACAGCACCAGCGAACCGCCCGGCGCAACGCGGCCGGACAGCATCGGCGCCATCAGCTTCAGCGGCGAAGACAAAATATTGGCCACAACGATGTCGAAACGCGCCGAGGCGAACGACGATTCCGCGAAATCATCCGGCACAAAGTACTGGATATCTTCCACGCGGTTGCGCACCGAATTGTCATTGGCGGACACGATAGCCTGTGGATCGATATCCACACCCGCTACGGTCGTAGCGCCCAGCTTGCGCGCCACCATGGCCAGGATGCCCGAACCGCAGCCGTAGTCCAGCACGGACTTGCCCGGAGCAGGATGGGCTTCCAGCCATTCCATGCACAGCTTGGTGGTCGGGTGTGAACCGGTACCGAAGGCCAGGCCAGGGTCCAGTTCCAGGATCAGCGCGGATGGATCCGGCGCTTCGTGCCAGCTTGGCACGACCCAAATGTTCTTGCCGATGTGGATCGGCTCAAATTGCGACTGGGTCAGGCGCACCCAGTCAGCGTCCTCCACCTTGCGGGTGGTGAACTTAGGCAGGTGAGCCAGCCCGATCGCGCCGGCGGCAGCCGCCACGATCAGGGCCTGGTCTTCCTCGTCATCGGTCAGCGCGACTACGCGGCTATGATCCCATGCCGCTTCGGTCGGTTCCATGCCCGGCTCGCCGAACAGGGGTTTTTCGGCGTCGGTGCCTTCATCGGCATCCTCCACCGACACCGACAGCGCGCCCGCATCCATCAGCGCCTCGGACAATGCTTCGGCGTGTTCACGGGCTACTTCGATGACGATTTCAGTCCAGCTCATTTATTACTTACCTGCCTTATTTACTTACCTGCCTTAGGCATTTCTGCCAGGCGTTGTTCCAGATAGTGGATGTTGGTGCCACCTTCGATGAAGCGCGCGTCAACCATCAACTCGCGGTGCAGCGGGATGTTGGTCGAAATGCCTTCAACAACCATTTCCGACAGTGCAATCTGCATGCGGCGGATAGCCTGCTCGCGGGTTGCGCCGTAGGTAATGACCTTGCCGATCATCGAATCGTAGTTCGGTGGTACAAAGTAACCCGCATAGGAGTGCGAGTCAACACGCACGCCTGGGCCGCCCGGTACGTGCCAGGAGGTGATGCGGCCTGGCGAAGGGGTGAACTTGAACGGGTCTTCGGCATTGATACGGCACTCGATGGCGTGACCGGACAGCATCACGTCGCGCTGGCGGAAGCGCAGCTTCTCGCCCGAAGCGATGCGGATCTGTTCCTGTACGATGTCGATACCGGTGATCATTTCGGTCACTGGGTGCTCAACCTGCACGCGGGTGTTCATTTCGATGAAATAGAACTCGCCGTTTTCGTACAGGAACTCGAAGGTACCCGCACCGCGGTAACCGATCTTGCGGCAAGCTTCGGCGCAACGGTCGCCGATCTTTTCGATCAGCTTGCGCGGGATGCCTGGCGCCGGCGCTTCTTCGATCACCTTCTGGTGGCGGCGCTGCATGGAGCAGTCACGTTCGCCCAGCCAGACGGCGTTTTTGTGTTCGTCGGCGAGGATCTGGATTTCCACGTGGCGTGGATTCTCCAGGTACTTCTCCATATAGACTTCCGGGTTGCCGAAGGCGGCGCCGGCTTCCGACTTGGTCATGGTGACCGCGTTCAGCAGGGCAGCTTCAGTGTGCACCACGCGCATGCCGCGGCCACCGCCGCCGCCTGCCGCCTTGATGATGACCGGGTAGCCGACTTTGCGGGCGATCTGCACGATGACTTTCGGGTCATCCGGCAGGGCGCCTTCGGAACCTGGCACGCAAGGCACGCCGGCTTTGATCATCGCGTGCTTGGCCGACACTTTGTCGCCCATCATGCGGATCGATTCGGCGCGCGGGCCGATGAAAACGAAACCGGATTTTTCCACGCGCTCGGCGAAGTCCGCGTTCTCGGACAGGAAGCCGTAGCCCGGGTGGATCGCTTCCGCGTCGGTCACTTCGGCCGCGGAAATGATGGCCGGCATATTCAGATAGGACTGGGCCGAAGGCGCAGGGCCGATGCAGACGGATTCGTCTGCCAGCTTTACGTATTTGGCGTCACGGTCGGCTTCTGAGTGCACGACCACAGTCTTGATGCCCAATTCGCGGCACGCGCGCTGGATGCGCAGGGCGATTTCGCCGCGATTGGCAATAAGGATTTTTTCAAACATGGCAGCTTCTATGTTTGTGAAAGAAGAGGAGCTTGTGCTGGCCGCCGGGTGGTCCACAGCGGCCATAGTCCGGCTTTAGCCGATCACAAACAGCGGCTGGCCGAATTCGACCGGTTGGCCGTTCTCGACCAGGATCTGGGTAATTACGCCGCCCTTGTCGGTGTCGATTTCGTTCAGCAGCTTCATCGCTTCGATGATGCAGAGGGTATCGCCTTCCTTGACGGTGGCGCCCACTTCCACGAAGGCTGGGTTGCCTGGTGCGGATGCGCGGTAGAAGGTACCGACCATTGGCGACTTTACAACGTGGCCGGTTGGTTCGGCAGCTGGAGCGGCTGCGGCAGGCGCGGCGACCGGTGCGGCGACTGGAGCGCCGGCAGGTGCGTAATGGGTTGGCGCTTGCGGCTGCATCATCATTACCTGGTTTGGCATGACGCCGCCGGACTTGACGATGCGAACCTTGCTTTCGCCTTCGGTCACTTCCAGTTCAGCGATGTCCGACTCTGCTACCAGGTCGATCAGCGTCTTCAGCTTGCGTAGATCCATGTTGTTGGCTCCCTTGTTCTATCTATTATGTTGATGGTTTCTGCGACGCCAGCTCGTGGTTGGCATCGCGTCAGATGCGCGCAGATCGCGGTAGATTACTTGCTTTTTAAGGCAAAGTCGATGGCGAGACGATATCCCTCGATACCAAGCCCGCAGATCGTCCCCTGTGCGATAGCGCTGAGATAGGAATGGTGGCGGAATTCCTCCCGCCGATAAATATTCGAAATGTGTACTTCAATAAAAGGGATCGCTACGCCGGCCAATGCATCGCGCAAAGCGACGCTGGTGTGGGTGTAGCCTCCCGGGTTGATGACGATGAAATCCACGCCCTCGGTTCGGGCTGCGTGGATGCGGTCAATCAACGCTCCTTCGTGGTTACTTTGGAAACAGGCGAGCTGCACTCCGGCTGCTTTGGCTTGTGCCTGCGCCGCCTGTTCAACGTCTGCCAAGGTGCTGGCGCCGTAGGTTTCAGGCTCGCGCGTCCCCAACAAATTCAGGTTGGGGCCATTAAGAAGCAGCAGGTGACTTGCCATGATTCCCTGACCATTTTCTGCGAAAGTTCCGCATTTTGCCGCCATCTACAAGCATTGGCAAGAGAAAATAGCTTTGCGGAAGTTAATAGAACGGTCGTTCGACGACCTTTTTTGCCTAGTTCAGGGCTGCCAGGTCGGCTTTCAGCGCGTCGAATTTGAGGCGTGCGAGATAGGTCTTTTTCACCGTACCATCAGCGCCAATAAGGACGGTGAAGGGTAGTCCGCCCTGGGTGTTGCCGAACTGCCGGGACAGTTCGGTGCCGCTCATCCCCGCCACGTAGATGGGGTAGGCGACTTTCACTTTTTGTGTGAATTCTGCAATATTGGATGGGGAGTCGATGCCGATCCCAATCACCTGGATCTTTTTGCCGAGTTCGGAATTTTGCAGTTCCGACAACTCTGGCATCTCTTCCACGCATGGGGTGCACCACGGCGCCCAGAAATTCACCAGCAGGTTCTTGCCTTGGTATTTAGACAGCGCTTCCTTCACGCCTTTCTCATTTGGCAAGGTCTCGGCCATCATGGCTGCCACCGGGCTGGTCACGCCGGCAGGGGCGGTGGTGGTGATGGGGCCTGGAGCTTGTTTGGTGCGGGTGCCATACCAGGCGCCGGCGCCCAGGAACAGGACGGCGACCACGGTGTATGTTGCGAATTTTTTCATTGCTGGGCTGGATGGGGGCTGTTAATCAGTATGGTGCGCAGTTCGGAGATGTCGGCGCGCAGCGGTTTGTCGCCGCTTTTCTTCTTGGCGCCGCGCAGGTCGTCCTGTTCATATAGTTCGACGTGCACGCCGGCGTTCTTCCACATGAAGCTTGCCGTTTCCACATCCTCGAAACGAGGGCCGCGGAAATGGGGCGATTCGGAGATCTCGATTTGCAGGTTCTTGTTCAATAAATAAATTTCCACTTCCTTGGCGCTGTCCACGAACACTTGCAGGTGGATGTCGTCATTCATCCCCGCGGTGCCGTGCAGCACGGAGCCGGTCAGGAAGGGTTGGTATTGTTCCAGCATTTCCATTACTTGCAAAGCCAGGCCGCGCAATTTGAATATGTGCGCAGGGTGGGTGTCTGCGTTATATAAAGCGTGGTATAGGCGGACTTCTTCTTCGATCTGTTCGTTGTCGGGGAGGGCGTCGGACAGGTCGCGGGCTTGCGAGTCGCCCAGGATCTGGCGGGCGGCTTTGCGTTTGGCGCTGCCGTAGTCGGCGCCATCCTGCGCGATCATGCGGGCGGCGGCGGCGGCGATTTCGGTTTTGATCTGGGGGTTCATGAATGCATCATACCCAAAACCCGGTGAACCTGGGTCTGACCCGCAGGGTCAGACCCCGTACGGTCTCCCGGCTACGGGGCTGGGTCAAGGCTTTTGACTTTTTGAGAAGATCAACGTCGCACAACCGTATCCCCTGGCAGACGACCAGACGGGGTCCGACCCTGCGGGTCGTACCCCGGGTTACCGGTTCTAATGGGTTAAAATCCGCCACTTGATTCTTTTCCATCACCACCATGCACATCCACATCCTCGGCATTTGCGGCACTTTCATGGGCGGTCTTGCCGTCCTGGCAAAAGAAGCCGGCCACCGCGTAACGGGTTGCGACGCCAACGTCTATCCTCCGATGAGCACGCAGCTGGAGGCCCAAGGCATTGAACTGATCCAGGGATTCGGCCCTGAGCAGGTGGAACTGAACCCCGACCTTTATGTGATCGGCAACGTGGTTTCGCGCGGCAATCCGCTGATTGAAGAGATCATGAACCGCAACCTGCCGATGATCTCCGGCCCGCAATGGATCGGTGACCATATCCTGAAAGACAAATGGGTGCTGTCCGTCGCCGGCACGCACGGCAAGACCACGACTTCGGCCATGGTTGCCTGGATCCTGGAACACGCCGGCTACGCGCCTGGCTTCCTGATCGGCGGCATCCCGCAGAATTTCGGCATTTCGGCGCGCCTGACCGGCCCCGGCGCCAACTCCGAATTCTTCGTGATCGAAGCCGACGAATACGACACCGCCTTCTTTGACAAGCGCAGCAAGTTCGTGCACTACCACTCGAAGACGGCCATCATGAACAACCTGGAATACGACCACGCCGATATCTTCCCCGACATCGGCGCCATCGAAACCCAGTTCCACCACCTGGTGCGCACCGTGCCGGGTATCGGCCGCGTCATCGCCAATGGCGACGAAGCGAGCCTGCAGCGCGTGCTGAAACGCGGCTGCTGGAGCGAGAAGGAATTGTTCGGCAGCGCCGAATGCGCCGACTGGACCATGAACGAACACGCCGACGGCAGCTTCGACGTCATCTTCCAAGGCGCCAAGGCCGCCACCGTAAAGTGGGAGCTGACCGGCAAACATAACCGCTACAACGCGCTGGCCGCGATTGCCGCCGCCCGCCATGTGGGCGTGCCGATCGAAATCGCCGCCGAAGCGCTGGGACAATTCCAAAGCGTGAAGCGCCGCATGGAAGTGCGCGGCACCGTCAACGGCGTGACTGTGTATGACGATTTCGCCCACCACCCAACTGCGATCGACACCACGGTGGGCGGCCTGCGCCAGAAGATCGGCGCCACGGGCCGCATCCTGGCCGTGCTGGAGCCGCGCTCCAACACCATGAAGCTGGGCACCATGAAGGATGCTTTGCCCGGGAGCCTGAATGCTGCTGACCTGGTATTCGGCTTCGGCAGCGAGCAGGCCCTGGGCTGGAACCTGGGCGAGGCACTGTCGCCGATGGGCGCAATGGCTTCGGCCTACGAAGACCTGGAAGTGATGGTCAAAGCCATCGTCGCGGCGGCCAAGCCGGGCGACCATATTATTGTGATGAGCAATGGCGGCTTCGGCGGCGTCCACCAGAAATTGCTGGAGGCGCTGCAGTAATGATTTTGTACCTGCATGGCTTCCGTTCCTCGCCATTGTCGATGAAGGCGCGGCTGACCGGGGAGCGGATGGCGCAGCTTGGCCGCAGCGCGGAATTTATTTGCCCGCAACTGCCGGCGAGTCCCACGCTGGCCATGGACCTGGCATTCGGCCTGGTGGCCGGCGTACCGGCGGAAGAACTGACCATCGTCGGCTCTTCGCTGGGCGGCTACTACGCCACCTGGATGGCCGAGAAGCTCGGCTGCCGCGCAGTCCTGCTGAATCCCGCCGTGGTTGCGGCGCTTGACCTCGAAAAGCACGTCGGCGTCGCAACCGCCTACCACTCTGACGAACCGTTTGAATTCAAGCGTGAATATATAGAGGAGCTGCGCGCGCTGGCCGTGCCGCAGATCTCGCAGCCCGAACGCTACTTCCTGGTCGCCTGCACCGGCGACGAGGTGCTGGATTACCGCGATATGGTGGCCCATTACGCCGGCGCCAGGCAAAAAGTAGTGCAGGGCAGCGACCACGCCATCAGCGAGTACGCCGACTACCTCGCTGAAGTACTAGAGTTTTGCGGAGTGCGATGAAAGGCCAATCCCTACGCCAGGCCAACTGGCACGGTCACGTGCTCGCCGCGAACCCGCCGCATCCCTACCGCCACTGGCTGACCGGCGGCGGTTCGCTGACCAATAAGCTGAAAGAGCACAGCCGCGCCTTCCGCGTGCAGCTGCTGCACCAGGACACGGCCATCTGCCTCGCCGATGAGGCCAATATCATCGGCTACCACCGTCCCGGCCGCGTCTGGGAGAGGGAGGTTTTGCTGCGGTGTGATAATACGCCTGTGGTGTTCGCCCATACCGTGGTGCCGATGTCGGCCGACGCCTCTGATTGGCCGCTGTTCAGCGCCTTGGGCGAACGCTCGCTCGGCAGTACACTGTTCGGCGACCCGCAAGTGCGGCGCGGCGAGCTGCAATTTGCGCGACTGCGCGCGACTCATCCGCTGGCGCGGCGCGCCCGCGCGGCATTGTCGGACCAAGGGGCGGACGTGCCGGACGACGCTTTACTGTATGCACGGCGCTGCCTGTACCAGCGCCACGAAGGAACTTTGCTTGTGACCGAGGTCTTCCTGCCTCCGGTTCTCCAGCTTCACAGGACTAATGATCAATGAATGTATTTTTTGAAGAATCCGGCGATTTCAAAGTAGGCAGCGTGCTGTCGCAGGCAGGCGAGGCCTACCAGGTTGAAATGGCCAGCGGCAAGCGCAACAAGGTGAAAACCAAGGATGTGATGCTGCAGTTCGACAAGCCGTCGCCGGCCGAGCTGATGGAACAGGCCAAGGCCATCGCGGCCGACGTCGACCTGGACTTCCTGTGGGAAGTGGCGGGCGAAGAGGAATTCGGTTTCGCCGAGCTGGGCGCCGAGTATTTCGGCCACGCTCCGCAAGCTGCCGAAGCGGCCGGCCTGATCCTGAGCTTGCACGCCGCGCCGATCTATTTCCACAAGAAGGGCCGCGGCCGCTATAAGAAAGCGCCGGAGCAGACCTTGAAGGCGGCGCTGGCTGGCATTGAGAAGAAAAAGCAGCAAGCCATCATCCAGGGCCAGTATGCCGAGGAGCTGAAGGCGGGCAACCTGCCGTCCTCGATGCAGAACATCGTGAACCAGCTGCTGTTCAAGCCGGACAAGAACACGATTGAATTCAAGGCGCTGGAGCAGGCCGCGAACGAAGCGCACACCACGCCGGCGCGCATGATGCTGTCGGCCGGCGGCATCAAGTCGCCGAAAGACCTGCATATGGCGAAATTCCTGTTCGAGAATTTCCCGAAAGGCCACGGCTTCCCTGAGATGCCGGTGCCTGCCGCACCGGCCGGCCTGCCGCTGGCGGCGGTCGAGGCCTTCTCCATCGATGACGTGACGACCACCGAAATCGACGATGCCTTCTCCGTGGTGCACCAGCCGGATGGCAAGGTGCGCGTGGGTATCCACATCGCCGCACCGGGCCTGGGCATCAAGCCGGACGACGCCATCGACAAGATCGCGCGCGGCCGCATGTCTACTGTCTATATGCCGGGCGATAAGATCACCATGCTGCCGGACAGCATCGTCGACGCGTTCACCCTGGCTGAAGGCAAAACCTGTCCGGCGCTGTCGCTATACGCCGTACTCGATCCGGCCGACTGGTCGGTGATCTCCACCGAGACCAAGGCCGAGCTGGTGCCGATCGCGAACAACCTTCGCCACAACACGCTGGACGAGCTGGTCAACGAGCAGACCCTGGCCAGCGGCGAGGGCGATTATCCGCGCAAGGCCGAGCTGACCTTGCTGTGGGGCTGGGCCCAGCACCTGGAAGCGGGCCGCATGCTCAAGCGCGAGGCGTTTGGCCTGAAGCCTGAGCAGAACAACCGCGTCGACTTCAACTTCTATGTGGAAGACGATGTGGTCACGATTTCGCGCCGCAAGCGCGGTGCGCCGCTGGACAAGATCGTGGCCGAGCTGATGATCTTCGCCAACTCCACCTGGGGCAAGCTGATGCACGACCATGGCGTGCCGGGTATTTACCGTACCCAAGGCCAGGGCGTGGGCGGCTGGGCGGCCAAGATGCAGGTGCGCATGATGACGCAAGCTGCGCCGCACCAGGGCCTGGGCGTGGACCAGTATGCGTGGTCGACTTCGCCGCTGCGCCGCTACACCGACCTGGTCAACCAGTGGCAGATTTTGGCTTGCGCTTCGCATGGCGTGACTGCGCCGATGGTGGCGCCGTTCAAGCATAAGGATGCGAACCTGTTTGCGATTGTGTCGGCGTTTGATGCGGCGTATGCGGCGTATGCGGACTTCCAGTCGAATATGGAGCGCTATTGGTGCCTGCGCTGGCTGGGGCAGGAGAATGCCAAGGAAGTCGAGGCTGTGGTGCTGAAGGATGAAGTGCTGCGTTTGTCCGAGATTCCGCTGATCGTGCGCATGCCGGGCATGCCGGCTGTTGCGCGCGGGTCACACGTGAAGCTGGATGTGCTGCGCTGGGATGAGGTGGATCTGGCGATCGAGACGCGCTTGCAGGAAGGCTCGATTACCTTGCCGGTCGAGCCGGAGGCGGAGCTGGATGAGGAGGAGGCGCCGGCTGATCCTGCACAACCTACTGAGGTGGATGCGGAGGAGGCGTCGTTGGCCAGCGAGGCGGTTGTTACGGAGCCTGGACCGCAGTAAACCCGGTAACCTGGGTACGACCCAAGCCGGATGGCCGTCCCGTCGGACCCAAGTACGCGGCTGCCGCCGGTCGGGTCTGACCCTTGGGTCAGACCCAGTATTTCCGGGTTTTGTCGTAGAATCCAAGATTCTCAAAAGCATCATTTTAGAATTCAGCGCGTGAAGTATTTCAAAGAAAACCAGTTCCTTGTCATTGCTTCCACCCTTTCGGTGGCGGTCCACGCCGTGGCGCTGATGGTGCATTTCGTCGCTCCCAAGGCCTTCAAGGTTGAACCAACCGATCCTGGCCTGGAAGTCATCCTGGTCAACGCCAAGCACGCCTCCAAGCCGCTGAAGGCTGACGCGCTGGCGCAAGCCAATCTCGATGGCGGCGGCAATGCCGATGCCGGCCGCGCCAAATCCCCGCTGCCGGACATGCGCCGCATGGAAACGGGCGAGAACATCCAGGCCGCACAGCGCTATATAAAAGAGCTGGAAGAACGCCAGAAAAACCTGCTGACCCAGGCGAAGAAGAGTCCCCTTTCCGCCCCGCCGGTAACGGACAAGAATCAGGCCGACCCAACCCGCAGCGGCGCCGACCTGATCGAAAGCAGCAAGGCGATGGCGCGCAGCATGGCTGAAATCACGCAGACCATCGAAGACCAGAACAAGCGCCCGAAGAAAACCTTCCTTTCTCCAAGCACCAAGGAAGTGGGCTACGCCATGTACTACAAGACCTTCCAGCGCCGCGTGGAAGAAATCGGTACCCTGAATTTCCCGCAGATGAGCGGCAAGAAGATGTACGGCCAATTGGTGCTGTACATCCCGATCTTCATGGACGGCACGATTTATATGAAGGATGGCGGCATCCGCATCGAGCGCAGTTCGGGCAACCCGGCGCTGGATGCCGCGGCCATCAATATCGTGCGGCGGGCCGCCCCGTTCGGCAAATTCCCGCCGAATATGCTGTCGCATGACCGTGACGACCTGTGGGTCATCATCACCACCTTCAAGTTCACCCGCGAAGAAAAGATGGAAGCCGACCTGACCGGCGGCATTCAATAATGGATAAGTACTGCGTCTTCGGCAACCCGATTGCCCACAGCAAATCGCCGGAAATCCACGCTGCCTATGCCGCCCAGACCGGCCAGTCCTTGAACTATGAGAAGTGGCTGGCGCCGCTGGATGGCTTCGGCGCAGCCGTGCAAGCATTCATTGCCGTCGGCGGCAAGGGCGCCAATGTCACTGTGCCGTTCAAGCTGGAAGCGCACAAGCTGGCGACGGCGCTGACCGTGCGCGCGCAGGCAGCTGGCGCCGTCAACACCCTGGTCTTCGGCGAAGACGGCAGCATCACCGGCGACAACACCGATGGCGCTGGCCTGGTCGCCGACATCGTGCAAAACGCCGGCGTGCCGCTGGCCGGCAAGCGCGTGCTGCTGCTGGGCGCCGGCGGCGCCGCGCGCGGCGTGGTGCTGCCGATCCTGGAACACCGTCCCGCCGCACTGGTGATCGCCAACCGCACCGTCGCCACTGCGCAAGCGCTGGTCGAGCAGTTTGGCGCACTGGCCGGGCCGGGCGTCTTGTCCGCCTGCGGCTTTGCTGAAGTGGCTGGCGCCTTCGACGTCATCGTCAACGCCACCTCGGCCAGCCTGAGCGCCGACCTGCCGCCAGTGCCGGCAACCGCCTTCGCACCCGGCGCGCTGGCGCTGGACATGATGTACGGCGCCAAGCCGACCGTCTTCATGGAGTTCGCCTCCAGCCATGGCGCCATCGCCCGCGACGGCCTGGGCATGCTGGTCGAGCAAGCCGCCGAAGCGTTCGAGGTATGGCGCGGCGTTCGTCCTCAAACAAGCGAAGTCCTGGCGCACCTGCGCGCCAAGCTATGAACAAGCTCAAAAAGCTGAAGTGGTTTTTCATTGTACCGATCGCGATTTTCCTCGCGGTGCAGTTGTATTTCTTTGTGCAGATCTGGTGGTGGGTTGACCATAATCCGACTATGACGGCCTTCATGCGCGAGCAACAGGCAGCCATGCAGGAGACGGATCCGAAGGCGCGGGTCAAGCAGATGTGGGTGCCGTACGCGGCGATCTCTGCCAACTTGAAGCGGGCGGTGATCGCGTCCGAAGACGCGAACTTCGCCGAACATGAGGGTGTGGACTGGGAGGCGCTGCAAAAGGCCTACGAGCATAACCAGGAAAAGAAGAAGGGCAAGAAGATCCACGGCGGTTCGACCATCACCCAGCAACTGGCCAAGAACCTGTTCCTCTCCGGTTCGCGCAGCTACCTGCGAAAGGGGCAGGAGCTGATCATCACCTATATGCTGGAGATGCTGATGGATAAGCGCCGCATCTTCGAAATTTACCTGAATGTGGCGGAGTTTGGCCGCGGTATTTATGGCGCGGAGGCTGCTGCGCGCTACTATTACCGGATTCCGGCTTCCAAGCTTGGACCGGAGCAGGCGGCGCGGCTGGCTGTCATGCTGCCACGGCCAAAATATTTCGACGCCCATCGCGACTCGTCCTATCTGGCGCGACGTGCGGGGGTGATCATGCAACGAATGAATTCGGCGGAGCTGCCTTGAAAAAATATCAATCAGGAGTCAGCCTGGTGGCGGTGGTTGTCGTCATGGGCTTGCTGGGGGCGGCGGCGGTGTTTGCGCTGATCTCGATGAGTAAAGAGCGCAACCTGTTTGCCGAGGGGCTGGACAAGGTCGGCGCCAAGGCTAGGGAGGTGGCCGCGCCGGTGGTGTCGCAGGCGGCCCCGCCAGCGCCGATGCGCAAATGTGTCATCAACGGCAAGACTGTGATTTCAAATACCGACTGCGCGGACCAGGGCAAAGTGATCGAAATCCACGATTCGAAGGGATTCGAGGCGCCCAAGCCGCCGCCGAAGCCGGCGCCTGAGGCGCAGCCGACGGCTTCGGATCGCGCGATTCAGCGCGCGACACAATAAACCGGTAACACAGTGTCTGACCCGCAGGGTCAGACACTGGCATGCGGCCGCCGCCAGCTGGTGTCTGACCCTGCGGGTCGGACACCGGGTTACCGGTTTGCCGGTTTAAAAAAATGCATCAACGGGACTGGCACCTCGCCCCCCTTTGCGGGTACACTTGCGAAGTTTTTTAGAACCCGCGCTCTACACCCCTGTCCGGCTGAGATTGCCTATGATTAATGTTTTCGTTTTACAAAATGGCCGGCTCAACCAGGTGCCTATTGAGACGCGCGAAGACCTTGAGCAAGCGGCACCGGTCTGGGTCGACCTGACTGATCCGACAGAAGACGAACGCGCCTGGGTTAAATCCATCTACGGCGTGATCCTGCCTGGTGAAGACGAGGTCAAGGACATCGAAGCCTCCGCCCGTTACTACGAGGCGGAAAACGGCGACCTCCACCTGCGCACCGATTTCCTGCTGGAAGAAGATGAAGGCCCGTCGCGCGTGGTGACGGTGGCGTTCATCCTCGCCAAGAAAATGCTGTTCTCGGTCCATACCGACGACCTGCCTGTGTTCCGCCTGGTGCGCATGCGCGCCCGTTCGCGCCCCGGCTCGATCGCCGACTACATGGACGTGCTGCTGGACCTGTACGCCACCGACGCCGAGTATTCGGCGGATGCGCTGGAAGGTATCTACCAGAACCTGGAAGAAGTCTCCGGCCGCGTGCTGCAGGAAGAGTTCACCGACAAGGACGCAGCCGACGCCCTGAGCGCCATCGCGCACGAGGAAGACTTGAACGGCCGTATCCGCCGCAACATGATGGACACGCGCCGTGCAGTGTCCTTCCTGATGCGAGGCCGCCTGCTCAATTCCGAGCAGTTCGAGGAAGCGCGCCAGATCTTGCGCGACATTGAATCGCTGGATGGCCACACCTCCTTCCTGTTCGATAAGATCAACTTCCTGATGGATGCCACCGTCGGCTTCATCAACATTAACCAGAATAAGATCATCAAGATCTTCTCGGTGGCGTCGGTCGCCTTCCTGCCGCCGACCCTGATTGCGTCGGTGTACGGCATGAACTTCGATTTCATCCCGGAGCTGAAATGGCAGTTGGGCTATGGCTGGGCCTGGGGCCTGATGGTGGTCAGCGCCGCCGCGCCATTGTTGTATTTCCGCCGCCGCGGTTGGTTGCGTTAACTCAAGTAATAATATTTATTTGCCAACCACTTATTGCCGGAAGTAAGATCCAGTCCTTACTTTTACAATAAGGAAATAGCATGAACTTCCGCTTCGCCTTCGTTGCGGCTGCCGCCTTGGCATTCCTCACTGGCTGCGCTACCCCGCCTCAATCCCCGGTTGCCCTGTCGTCCAAAGTATTCGTCGAGAAGGGCGCTCGCGTCGGGGTCGCCATGACCAAGCTGCCTAAAGTGGACACCAATTTCCCTGGTGCTGGCTGCTTGCTGTGCATGGCCGCAGCGTCGGTGGCCAACTCTTCTCTGACGGCCCACACCCAAACCTTGTCGGCCGACGACCTGCTGCGTCTGAAGGCGGATGTCGCCGAAGCGCTGGCCAAGAAAGGCATGGTACCGGTGCTGATTGATGGCGACCTGAACGTTGCCGACTTGCCGTCCGCCTCCAGCAGCGTGCCAAATGCGGCGCGCAAGGACTTCAGTTCCGTAAAGTCCAAGTATCAGCTCGACAAGCTGCTGGTAGTCGACCTGAATCAGGTCGGTATCGTCCGTTTTTATTCCGCCTACGTTCCCGTCAGCGATCCTAAGGGCGTGGTCAGTGGCAGCAGCTACCTCGTCAACCTGAAAGACAATTCTTACGACTGGTACTTGCCGCTGCTCACCCAAAAAAGTGCCCAAGGGGCATGGGATGAGGCACCGTCATTCCCAGGGTTGAGCAATGCGTACTTCCAAGCAGTGGAAGAAACGCGTGACGCCATCCTGAAGCCATTGGCGAATTAAGTCCATGACCGGACTTCGACAGCTAGCGCTGGCCGCGCTATTGGCATGCCATTGCGCGGCCCAGGCTGCCGACGCGGCGCCAGCCGAGCAGACCTGGTCGTTGCGCATGCCTGCGCAACAGAAGGTCGATTTCCGCGGTCAACTCAATCTCGATAAGGCGGGACAGGGCGCAGGCGGGATGATGTATCCAACGAATGGCTTGGGCCTCGCTGGCCTGCTGGTCGGAATTGCGACCCACGCAGTGATCGTCAACGGGACGCGCAGCGGTGAGAAGAGCAAGTTGGAGCTGGAGGCCGACAAAGTACTGCTGCCGTTCCAGGATGTGCTCAATGGCTTCCACCAGGGCGACCTGGCGGGACTGGCGCTGCCGGCAGAGGCCAATCTGCCGCTGCTGCCGGACGACTCCAAGCCCGCGGGCGTGGTGATCGTCAGCTCACCCGTGTTTTATATGACCCAGGACCGCAGTGCGCTGATTCTCGATAACACCGTGTCAGTATTCAATGTCGCCAGCGGCGACCAGCCGATTTACCAGAATACTGTGCGTGTGGTGTCGCGAGCCAGCGATGACGCAGACCAGGTCGCGCATTGGCAGGGCGATGCGGGCAAGGCGCTTAGAGATGAAAGCGCCCAGTTGTTCCGCCATTCCGTCGAAATCGTGCGCCAGCACGCTTTGGCCCCGCCATCGGGCGCTGCAACCGCGCGAACTTTCCGCTACCTTGAGGGGCAAAAGGAAGCGATGGAGCGTGCGCAATTGGTCAGCGAGACTTGCGATCGGGCATTGGTCAAGAACCTGCGCGGCTGGCTGATGTCGATTCCACTCAAGCGCAAGGAGGCACTGGCGCCGGAGTGTGAGGCCTCGGCGCAAGTGCTGTAACCGTTGCAACATATCTCACCCGCGCCCTTAAGGGCGGGTGAGCTGCAATAACGCAACGCTTTGTAACCTGTGGTTGGCTTGCCGCAGCTGCTTTATCCCTTGCCGCGCCCACTGCTGCGCGGCTTTGTACTTGTCAATCACTGGATAGCGTTCTGCCTCAGCTTGACACGAAAGTAAGGGCGTCACATTCTTTCGATTCACAATTCACATTTCGGGGGAACGCATGACTGCCGTCGCATTGTCTCCATCCTCCCAGGCGATGCTGGCCTTGCGCGGCCAGGTTATCGAAGCCTGGCGCCAGGCTGCGCGGGAGACGCTATGCAAGGCCGGCGACCTGCCCGACCCGATCTTGCTCAATACCTTGCCGACCTTTTACGAGCACCTGGCGCGCCTGCTGACGCAAGAGTTCTACCAGGCCAGCGGGGTCGATGTAGCCATCATCGCGCAAGAACATGGCGGCGAGCGGGCGCGCCTGAGCGGCTACGACACCACCACCCTGATCCGCGAATACCAGCTGTTCCGCCAGGTGCTGTTCCGCATGCTGCACCAAGGCGGCGTGCTGCTCACGCATGAACAGCGCGAAGCCATGGCTACCTCGATCGACAGCGCGATCCGCGAAAGCGTGACCGCGTTTGCCCTGATCCAGTCGGCCCTGCGCGAACAATTCATCGCCGCGCTGACGCATGATTTGCGCACGCCGCTGTCCAATGTCAGCGTGGCGGCGCAGGTGATCGAGACGCGCGCGCAGAGCGAAGACATTCGCCGGCTCGCAGAGCGCATCGTCGCCAACGCTCAGCGCATCGAAAATATGACGCGCGACCTGCTGGACTGCATGGTGTTCGAAGGCGGCGAGCGGCTGCCGCTGCATATCGAAGAATTCGACATGGCCATGCTGGCCTATGAAGTGGCGCAGCAGGAGAAGGAGCGCAGCGGGGTAGAAGTGCGGGTTGAATTCGAATCGGCCGTCGGCTTCTGGTGCCGGGCGTCGCTTCAGCGCGCGCTGGAAAACCTGCTGGGCAACGCCATCAAATACAAGGCGGCTGGAACGCCGATCGTGGTGCGGGTGAACAGTGACGAACTACGCGTGCAGCTGGCGGTGCACAACGAAGGGGACCCGATCCCGGCGGAGGAAATGGAATCGATCTTCCAGGTGTATCGCCGCGCGCGTGGCGGCAGGTGCAACAAGGATGGCTGGGGCGTCGGGCTGCCTTATGCGCGCCGGGTGGCGGAAAGCCATGGCGGCAGCATCATCGTCACCAGTTCGGTGGCGCTCGGTACTACCTTCCTGATCGACATCCCGATGGACGCGCGGCCCTTTGGCAGCTCTCCTGTTTCTGGCTAATTTACTGGAAGAAATAGCAAGCTAAGGATAGAATCCCCGGCAATCTTATCAAATTGTCTAAAGGGGAGCCGGATGAAACACATCTGGAATCTGCTCGTACGCGTCGTCGCCACCATTTTCGGCAGTGTGTCCTGGTCTCCTCCCGGCTGGCTGCGCAGCATCGGGCAGCGCTTGTTGCCGCTGCGCGCATGGACCGGGCGCCATATGCGTGTGATGGCGGCGCTGGTCGTCGTCGTCGTGGCCGGCCTGGTCACCTACCCCTTCATCAAGAGCCGCTTGCCCTACCTGCATCCGGACAAGATCGCGTCCAGCGATGCCGGCGTGCGCATCCTCGCACCGGGCCGCACGGAGCTGGAAAACGATGGCCAGCCGCAGCCGCTGCGCATTGAGTTCACCGCATCGGCCGCGCCGCTGTCGCGAGTGGGGCGCGAGGCGACGGACGTGACGCTGTCGCCTGCCATCGCCGGCAAATGGACCTGGAATACCGACCACGAACTGGCGTTCCAGCCGGCCCAGGATTGGCCGGTCGGTCAGAAGTACACGATCAAGTTCGGCCCGAAGGCGCTGGCCGCGCACGTGAAGGCGGAAAAGGAATACGAGTTCGAAACCGTGCGCTTTGCGATCCCCATCGTGAACGGCGAGTTTTACCAGGACCCCACACAGTTCAACCTGCGCAAGGGAGTGTTCGACGTGAGGTTCACACACCCGGTTGCGCCGGCCGATTTCGAGAAGCGCCTGCACATGGACCTGGACGGCAAGCCGATCAAGTTCACGCTCACTTACGATAAGTGGAAAGTCAGCGCCACCATCCAGTCCGAGCCACTGGCGATTCCGCAGGATACTTCTGCGCTAACGCTGCACATCGATTCGGGCGTAAAAGCCCAGCGCGGCGGCGACGGTACGCCGGAAGCAATGACCAAGGCCGTGGCGGTGCCCGGCCTGTTCGGGCTCGAAGTGCAGGCGATTGACACGCATATCGTCACCGGCGAGACAGGCGATATGGAGAACGTGCTGCAGATCACCACCGGCATGGCGGTCAACGAAAAGGAAGCGGCACGCGCAGTCAGCGCATGGGCGCTGCCGGCGGCCACCAATGATTCCAAGAGCTGGGACGATCCGGCCGAAGTGACAGATGCGGTGCTGAAAAAGGCCAAGCGCCTGACGCTGACGGCGCTGCCGCAGGAGCGCGACAACACCGAGATCCATGCCTTCAAGTTCGAGGCCGAACCGGGCAGCTTTATGTTCGTGCGCATCGCGCAGGGCATGAAGTCTGTCGGCGGTTATCAGCTGGGGCAGAAGCGCGACGTGATCCTGCAGGTGAAAGCCTCCGCACCCGAGTTGTCCATCATGGGCACGGGCGCGCTGCTGGCGCTGAATGGCGAACGCAAACTGCCGATCATGGTGCGCGATATGCCGGGCGTGAAGATCGAGATCGGCCGCGTGCTGCCGCACCAGCTGCATTTCCTCGCCACGCACGCCGATGGCAACTTCGCCAAACCGCAGTTCTACCAAGGTTTGACGCCGGACAGCCTGACCGAGCGCTTCGAGAAGAAGCTGCCGTTGAAACTGGCGCCGGGCAAGACGCATTTCGAGACCATTGATTTTTCGGAGTACCTGAAAACCGACGGCGCTGAACGCCGCGGTATATTCCTGGTCAAGATCAATGGCTACGACCCAGCCAAGGCGGACGATGGCCAGCAGGAAGTCCAGCAAACCAATCAGTATGAAGGCGAAGGTGAAGGCGAGGGCGAGCCTGGCGAGTATGCCGGCGACCCGAGCGCAATGGCGGACAGCCGCCTGATCATGCTGACCGACCTGGGCCTGGTCAGCAAGCGCGCCCTGGATGGCTCGCAGCAGGTGTACGTGCAGTCCATCAGCAGCGGCGCGCCGGTAGCCGGTGCGACTGTGGAAGTCTGGGGCCGCAACGGCCTGGTCCTGCACACGCAGGCGACCGATGCCGGCGGCACTGTGCGCCTGCCTGACCTGCGCGGCTACACGCGTGAGAAACAGGCGGTGCTGCTGGTAGTGAAAAAAGCCGGCGATACCGCCTTCATGGCGCTCAATCGCAATGACCGTGCGCTGGACATGTCGCGCTTCGACGTCGGCGGCACGCACAGCGGCGGCCTGCCGAACCAGATGCGCGCTTACCTGTTCTCCGACCGCGGCATCTACCGTCCGGGCGACACGATCCAGGCCGGCATCATCGTCAAGAGCGGCGACTGGAGCCAGAACCTGAAGGACTTGCCGGTGGAGGCCGAAGTGGTCGATGCCCGCGGCCAGACCGTGCGGCGCGAAAAGCTTAAGCTCGGCGCAGCCGGCATGGCGGAAATTTCGCATCCGACGCTCGATAGCGCGCCGACCGGCAACTACACGATCTACCTGAACCTGCCGCGCGACGGTGCGCAGGGTGAACCTGTGCGCCTTGGCTCCACCACGGTGAAGGTGCAGGAATTCCTGCCGGACCGCACCAAGGTCGCGCTCAAGTTGTCGACCGATGCGGGCGAGGGCTGGGTCAGCCCGCAGTCGCTGACGGCGCAGATGAATGTACAGAACCTGTTCGGCACCCCGGCGCCTGACCGCAAGGTGGAAGCGGTGGTGACGCTGACGCCGGCCTATCCGGCTTTTGCTTCCTGGCCGGGCTTCAGCTTCTACGATCCTCAGCGCGCCAAGGAACGCTTCACCGACACCATCTCGGACCAGAAGACTGACGACAAGGGCGATGCGAGCTTCGACCTGGGCTTGCATCGCTACCAGTCCGCGACCTACCAGCTGCATGTGCTGGCCAAGGCCTTCGAGCCGGAAGGCGGCCGCAGCGTCAGCGCGGAAGTGCAGGCACTGGTGTCCGATGCTCCCTACCTGATCGGCTACAAGGCCGATGGCGACCTGTATTACATCAACCGCGGCGCGGTGCGGAATGTGCAGCTCATCGCAATCGATCCGAAGGCGCGCAAGACGGCAGTTTCCGGCCTGACGCTGGAACGCTATGAAAACCGCGTGCTGTCGGTGCTGGTCAAGCAGCCAAACGGCTTGTTCAAGTACGAGTCGCGCGGCAAGGACGTTCTGCTGAAAACCGAACCGTTCGCGATCGGGGCGGCTGGCGTGCAGCTGGCGCCGGCGACCGATGCGCCGGGCAATTTCACCTACGTGCTGAAAAACGCACAGGGCACGGCGCTGGCCCAGTTCCGCTACAGCGTGGCCGGTACCGGCAACGTGACGCGCAGCCTGGACCGGAACGCCGAACTGCAACTGACGCTGAACAAGAAGGATTACCAACCGGGCGAAGAAATCGAGATCAGCGTGCGTGCGCCATATACCGGCTCGGGCCTGATCACGATTGAGCGCGACAAGGTCTATGCCTACAAGTGGTTCAAGGCCGACAAGAACGCCTCGGTGCAGAAGATCACGCTGCCGAAGGACTACGACGGCAACGGCTATGTCATGGTGCAATTCACGCGTGATCCGTCCTCCGACGAGATCTACATGAGCCCATTGAGTTACGGCGTGGCGCCATTCGCGACCAGCCTGGATCGGCGCACCACCAAGTTCACGCTGAAGGCGCCGGAGCTGGTCAAGCCGGGACAGACGGTGCAATTCCACCTCGACTCGGCCAAGCCGGTGCGCGCCGTGGTGTTCGCGGTGGATGAAGGAATCCTGCAGGTGGCGCGCTACAAGAATCCTGATCCGCTGCAGTACTTCTTCCAGAAGCGCGCGCTCGAAGTGACGACCGCGCAGACGCTGGACCAGATCCTGCCGGAGTTCCGCAAACTGATGCAGGGCGCAGCGCCGGGCGGCGACGCCGATGGCGAGGCTGGTAAACACCTCAATCCGTTCAAGCGCAAACGCGACAAGCCGGTGGCTTACTGGTCGGGCATTGTGGACGTGAAGGGCGGTCGCGATTTCAGCTACACGGTGCCGGATTACTTCAACGGCAGCCTGCGCGTGATGGCAGTGGTGGTGGACGATAATTCGGCTGCCGCAGCCAGCACCAAGACCACGGTGCGCGGCGATATCGTGCTGCTGCCGAACGTGCCGGTGGCGCTGACGCCGGGCGACGAGGCCGAAGTTGGCATCGGCGTGGCGAACAATATCAAGGGCTCGGGCAAGGGCGCCCCGGTGGCGCTGACGCTCCAAGTGGCGCCGTCGCTGGAAGTGGTGGGCAAGGCGCAGTTGACGCTGGCCATCAATGAAGGCGGCGAAGCGACAGCGCGCTTCCGCGTGCGCGCCCGCAGCGGCGCCCAGGCGCAACTGGGTTCGGCCAGCGTGGTGTTCAGCGCCCAGTACCAGGAGCGCAAGGCGAAGCTGTCGACCGACCTGTCGGTGCGCCCGGCTTCGGCGCTGGTGACGCTGGTGCAGACCGGACGCTTCAAGGGCGGCGGCGAGATCGCGACGCAAGGCCAGTTCTATCCTCAGATGCAGCGCAGCGAATTGTCGATGTCGGCTACGCCGTGGTCGATGGCGGCGGGCATGGTGCGATACCTGCAGGAATACCCATATGGCTGCACCGAGCAGATCGTCAGCCAGATGACGCCGACGGTGCTGCTGGCTAACCGCCCGGACTTCGCCAAAGAGCTGCAAGCGCAAAAGGCCGCCGGCGGCGCGGCTGTCGATCCGAAGAAGGCCTTCGAACGGACGCTGACCGTGCTGCGTTCGCGCCAGACAGGTGACGGCGGTTTCGGCCTGTATTCGCCGGGCGAAACCGCGCATCCGTTTGCCACCGTGTACGCGGTGCAGATGCTGCTGGAAGCGCGCGAGCACAAGATGCAGGTGCCGGAGGACATGTTGGCGCGTGCACTGGCATGGATGCAGAACCATGTAGCGCGCGGCGGCGATAACCGCTACGACTGGCGCACCCGTGCGCAAGCCGTCTACCTGCTGACCCGCAGCGGTGCGGTGACGACGGCGGCGCTGGTGAACCTGCGCGGTTCGATGCCGAAGGACGCGCGCAACGGACCGGTGGCCGATTCCGACCTCGGTAACGCCTACCTGGCGGCCAGCTACCAGATCCTCAAGCAGGACCAGGTGGCGAGCCAGTTGCTCGAACCGCTGTGGAAGGATATGTTGGCGCGCTTGGCGAAGAAGGATGATTTCAAGACCTGGGGCTGGTATTACGACTCGCTGGTGCATGACGCCACGCTGGTGACCCTGGTGTCGCGCCACTTCCCGAACCGCCTCAGGGACTTGCCGCCGGAAGCGTTCGACCGCATGGGCGCCTGGTTGAGTGATGGCTGGTACAGCAGCCTGTCGTCGGCCTCCGTGGTGATGGCCGTGGATGCCTACAGCAATGCCGCCGCCAGCGGCGCTGCCGGCACGCTCACGGCCAAGGCAATCGACCGACAGGGTAAGGAAAAAGCGTTGGAACTGGGCGCCTTGAGCGCGATCGCCAAGACAGCTGTGCCGGGCGATGCGGCCAAGCTGAAGATCGGCAGCAGCGGAGGTTTGCCGCTGTACTACTCGCTGGCGGAAACCGGTTTTGAGCGCAATATCCCTGTGACTGCAGCCTCCAACGGTATCGAGATCATTCGCGAGTTCGTTGATGCCGCCGGCAAGCCGCTGTCCGAGGTCACGCTGGGCGACGAGGTGACGGTGCGCGTGCGAGTGCGCGCAGTCGGCCGCCGCGAAGTGCAGCAGGTGGCGCTGGTGGACGTGCTGCCGGGTGGCCTGGAACCGGTCCTGAGCAGCCCTTCGGATGAAGATTCCGACGCGCCGCTGTGGCAGCGCCGTGTCGGCACCAAGGGCTGGACCTGGAATGTGGACTACGTCGATATGCGCGAAGACCGCGTCATCATCTTCGGCAACGTGGGCAGCGGCCAGACCGAGATCACTTACAAGGTGCGTGCTACCAACGTCGGTGATTTCGTGGTGCCGGGCGCGTTCGGCGAAGCGATGTACGAGCGCAAGGTGTTCGGCCGCTCCGCTGGTTCGAAGCTTGTGATCAAGGACCGCAAGTAAATGCCGCAAGGCCTGCGCGCCCTGGCTGGCCGCTGGCGGCGCACCGCCCGCGTCGCCGGCGTCTGTGCGTTGGCCGCGCTGCTGCCGCTCACGTTGCGCGTATGGCCGCGCGAGCCCCTGCTGGCGGCCCAGCCATGGTCGCACGCGGTGCATGCCAGCGGCGGCGAGCTGCTGCGCCTGACGTTGGCGGCGGACGAGCAGTTCCGCCAGCCCTTGCGGCTGCAAGACATGCCGGCAGCGCTGCCGGAAGCGGTGCTGTTGTACGAAGACCGTTGGTTCTACTGGCATCCCGGCGTCAACCCGATGGCGCTGGTGCGCAGCGCCTGGGCCAGCGCGACGGGCACGCGCCGGCAGGGCGGGTCCACCATCACCATGCAGCTGGCGCGCCGCCTGTACCACATCGACAGCCGCAGCATCGGCGGCAAGCTGCGCCAGGCCGGCGCCGCACTGTGGATCGAAGCGCGCTACAGCAAGCGCGAGATCCTGGAAGCCTATCTGAACCTCGCGCCCTACGGTGGCAACGTCGAGGGCGTGGGAGCGGCCAGCTTGGTCTACTTCCGCAAGAGCGCCGCATCGCTGGTGCTGCCGGAGATGCTGGCTCTGGCCGTCATTCCGCAGAACCCGCGCCAGCGGTTGGTGGGCTACAAGGCGCCGGGCGCTTTGCGCGCTGCGCGTGAGCGCCTGTGGCAGGTCTGGCAGGAGCGTCATCCGGATGACCGCCGCTGGCAGGCCGATATGCAACTGCCACTGCACACGGAAGGGAAGGCGAACATGCCCTTCCTGGCGCCGCACCTGGTCGACCTGCTGCTGCACGAACAGCAGCAAGTGCAGGAGACTCAGGGCGAAATCGACTCGAGCCTGGACCTGCGCGCGCAGCGCGTGCTGGAGCGCGTGATCGGCGATTACCTGCGTTCGCGCGCCGAGACAGGCGTCGTCAACGCCAGCGCCATGCTGGTGGATACGTCGACCATGCAGGTGAGGGCGCTGGTGGGGTCGGCCGATTACAGCAACTCCGCAATCGCCGGGCAGGTGAACGGCACGCTGGGCCGCCGTTCGCCCGGGTCGACTCTCAAACCCTTCATTTACGGCCTGGGACTGGACCAGGGCCTGCTGCATCCGAAGACGGTCCTGCGCGATACGCCATCCGCCTTCGGCGCTTTCACGCCGGAGAATTTCGACGGCCGCTTCGTCGGCCCACTGGCTGCGGAAGACGCCTTGATCCGCAGCCGCAATGTGCCCGCCGTCGCGGTGGCTGCCAAACTGTCGCGGCCGGACTTGTACGACTTCCTGCAGCAAGCCGGCGTGGCGCATCTGGACACGCGCGAGCATTACGGCCTGGCACTGGTGCTGGGCGGCGGCGAGGTAACGATGGAGGAGCTGGTGCAGATGTATGCCATGCTCGCCAACGGCGGCCAATGGCGTCCTGTCACCTACCGCGGTGCGGCGGCCCAGGCGCAGCAACGCCGCCTGCTTAGCGAAGAGGCTTCCTACATCACGCTCGATATGCTGCGCCGTAATCCGCGCCCCGATACTGCAGCTCCCGGATCGCCCGTAATTGCATGGAAGACCGGCACTTCCTGGGGCTTCCGCGATGCATGGACTGCGGGCGTATTCGGCCGCTATGCACTGGCGGTCTGGCTGGGGAATTTCGATGGCGCCGGCAATCCGGCGCTGGTGGGCGTCGACATGGCCGCGCCGCTGTTCCTGCGCATCGTCGATGCCCTGCGTGCTGAGCGGCTCGATCCCGGTCCCGTGCCGCGCGAGCTGCCGCCGGACCTGCGCCTGGTCGACGTATGCGCCGCCAGCGGCGATTTGCCGGATGAAGCCTGCCCGCGCGTGGTCCAGTCCTGGTTCATCGCCGGCAAATCGCCGATCAAGCGCAGCACGCTGCACCGCCAGGTGTGGATCGACAAGGACAAGGGAACGCTGGCTTGCAAGCAGGGCCCGAACACCGTGGCGAGGACTGTCGAAACGTGGACGTCCGACGTGCAGCAGTTGATGCGCCAGGCGGGCCTGCCATTGCGCGATACCAGTGCCTGCGGCGCCTCTGATGGCGAAAGCGCGCCACGCATCCTGCAACCGCTGCGCGGCGTGCGCCACGTGCTGCGCGCAACGCATCCCGATCCGATCCTGCTGGTGGCGCAGGCTGCAGGCGATGTGCGTGAATTGTTCTGGTTCGTCGACGGCGCGCTGGTGGGCCGCGCGGCGCCCGGCGAGACCGTCGCCTGGAAGCCGTCTGGTCCCGGTCACCACACGGTACGCGTCGCCGACAGCAACGGCCACGCCGACACACGCGACATTGATATCGATCTGCTGCCATAAGGCTTGCGCAGCGTTTACACGGCGTTTACACCCGCGTAAAAGACATTTACACCATCTTTATACGTCCCTCGATAAGCTGGAACCGTCGCTTATCTATGAAAGGACGACGTATGTTGCAGTACTATTTGATTGCTGGCCTGGTGCTGTTGATCATCCTGGTCATCGCCAGCAACTGCATTGTTTACATCCCCAACGAGAAGATCGGCATCGTTGAAAAAAATTGGTCGGGACGCGGTTCGGTGCAAGGCGGCTTTATCGCTTTGAACGGCGAAGCCGGCTTCCAGCCTGCAGTCCTGCGCGGTGGCTTCCACCTGTTCTTCCCCTTCCAGTACCGCGTGCATCGCCACGACCTGGTGACCATCCAGCAAGGCACGCTGGCCTATGTGTTTGCACGTGACGGCTCGCCGATGGCGCCTAGCCAGAACCTGGCCTGCAACAAGGCCGCGAATGATTTCACCGACGTGCGCAGCTTCCTCGAGAATGGCGGCCAGAAAGGCTTGCAGCGCAAGATCATGCGCGAAGGTACCTACGCCATCAACCTGGCGCAGTTCGTCGTGCTGACCGAAGACCGCGTGTACGCACTGCGCCTGCCGGGCGACGGCAATATCAACGGTAAAGGCGAAGTAGTGGGCTCGTTGGCGGGCGTGCTGGAAGATTTGTCCTCGCGCGGCGGTTTCCGCCCGCTGGTGATCCGCGAAGACAAACTGGCTGTGATTACCACGCATGAAGGCCGCTCGCTGCCGGAAGGTACCATCGTCGCCCCTGTAGTCGCGGGCGAGCACCGCGACTACCAGGAGCCGGAAGCCTTCATCGATTATGGCGGCTTCAAAGGCCGCCAGTTGCAGGTGCTGGTGGAAGGTACCTACTACCTGAACGCGCGCTTTGCGACGCACGAGATTGTGGCCAAGACCATTGTGCCTGTGGGCTTTGTGGGCGTGGTCGTCTCCTATACGGGTAATGCCGGCAACGACCTCACCGGCGATAGCTATCGCCACGGTGAACTGGTCGGCGACGACGAGAAGGGCGTGCAGGCGACACCGCTGCTGCCTGGTAAATATGCGTTGAATCCATACGCCAAGAAAGTCATCGAAGTGCCGACCACGAACTTCATCCTGAAGTGGCAAGCCGGCCAGGTTGGCTCGCATGAACTGGACCGCAGCCTGTCGGAGATTTCGCTGATCACCAAGGATGCGTTCGAACCTGACCTGCCATTGTCGGTGGTGGTGAATATCGACTACAAGATGGCGCCGTTGGTTATTCAGCGTTTTGGCGACATCCGCCGCCTGGTGGAGCAGACGCTCGACCCGATGGTCGCCGCCTACTTCAAGAACATCGGCCAGGGCAAGACGCTGATCGAGCTGCTGCAGGAGCGCTCGGACATCCAGGAGCGCGCCAAGGATGAAATGCGCCGCAATTTCGGCGGCTATAACCTGACGCTGAACGAAGTGCTGATTGGTACGCCGCGCGCCAAACAAGGCGACACGCAGATCGAGACCATCCTGCGCCAGCTGCGTGAACGCCAGGTGTCGCGCGAACAGCTCGAGACGTACAAGACCAAGGAAGCGGCGGCGGTGCAGGAGCGCATCCTGCGAGAAGCGGAAGCACGCGCCAGCCAGCAGACTTCGATCACCCAGTCCGAACTGGCTGTGAAGATCGCCGAGAATAACGGTTCCGCCGCGGTGCAGAAAGCGATCAAGGCAGCGGAAGAAGCGCGCCAGATGGCAGCTGGTTCCGCCGATGCCAAGCGCAAGCTGGCTGAAGCCGAGGCTTACCAAGTGGCCGCGATTGGCCAGGCGCAGGCTAAGGCGACGGAGATGAACGTCGCCGCGTATGGCGGCCCGGAACTGCAGTTCCAGCAGACGGTGCTGATGCGTTTTGCCGAAGCGATTGAACGAGGCCAGGTGCAGCTGGTGCCATCAATCCAGGTCGGCGGCAGCAGTCAGGGAGGCGGCAGCGCGATCGACGCCTTCATGGCGATGGCCGTAAAGGAAATGGCAGCACGCCAGCTCAAGCAAGAGCAGCCAGCCGCCTAAGCTGCAAATGTCCACCTTGGGGTCAGGCACCGAAGTGGACAAAGAACTACCTTGTCCACTTTGGAGCCTGACCCCAAGGTGGACATTTGCTTGACGCGGCGCTGAACCTTTACAGCGTTGCGAAGACTTTTTTGGCGGCGGCGATGGTGGCGTCGATCACGGCGTCGTCGTGCTGGGCGCTGACGAAGCCGGCTTCAAACGCTGCCGGGGCGAAGTAGACGCCTTCGTCCAGCATCTTGTGGAAGAACACGTTGAACTTCTCGCGGTCGCCCGCCATCATCTCGGCGTAGTTGTTCGGCGGGGTGGCGCTGAAGTAGAGGCCGAACATGCCGCCTTCGGCGTCGGCGCAGAAGGTGACGCCGGCTTCTTTGGCGGCGGCGGTCAGGCCGTCAGCCAGGCGGCGTGCGCTGCGTTCCAGGCCTTGGTAGAAGCCGGGCTGCTGGATCAGCTTCAGGGTGGTCATGCCTGCTGCCACGGCGACCGGGTTGCCGGACAGGGTGCCGGCCTGGTACACCGCGCCAACCGGCGACATTTTCGACATCAGTTCTTTCGAGCCGCCGAAAGCCGCCACCGGCAGGCCGCCGCCAATCACCTTGCCCAGCGCGGTCAGGTCAGGCTTGATGCCGTACAGTTCCTGCGCACCGCCCAGGCCCACGCGGAAGCCGCACATCACTTCGTCGAAGATCAGGATGGCGCCGTGCTTGCTGCACAGCTCGCGCAGCGCGCCCAGGAATTCCGGGCTGCCCTTGATCAGGTTCATATTGCCGGCCACCGGTTCCACGATGACGCAGGCGATTTCATCGCCGTATTCTTCGAACGCGGCGCGGATCGCTTCCACGTTGTTGTAGTCCAGCACCAGGGTGTGCTTCACGAAGTCTTCCGGCACGCCGGCCGAAGTCGGGTTGCCGAAGGTGAGCAGGCCGCTGCCGGCTTTCACCAGCAGGGAGTCGGCGTGGCCGTGGTAGCAGCCTTCGAATTTGATGATCTTGTCGCGGCCGGTGGCGCCGCGCGCCAGGCGCAGGGCGCTCATGGTCGCTTCGGTACCCGACGACACCAGGCGTACCTGTTCGATCGACGGCACCAGGCGGCAGATTTCTTCAGCCATCTCGATTTCCGCTTCGGTCGGTGCGCCGAAAGACAGGCCGCGCGTGGCCGCTTCCTGCACCGCCCTCACCACGTCAGGATGGGCGTGGCCCACAATCGCTGGGCCCCAGGAGCCGATGTAGTCGATATAGCGCTTGCCGTCCGCATCCCAGAAATAAGGGCCTTCGGCGCGGGTGATGAAGCGCGGCGTGCCGCCTACGGAACGGAAGGCGCGCACTGGCGAATTGACGCCGCCCGGGGTGGATTTCTGGGCGCGTTCAAACAGGATGTCGTTTTTCGAAGTGGTCATGGTTTGAAGAATCGATTGGGGACAAAACGGCCCATGCCATAGCGTTGGGCATGGAGCAGGGTCTGGTAAGTGTATTGTTCGGCGCGTTCCACCGCGTCCGGCACGGTCATGCCATGCGCCAGGCAGGCGGCAATCGCGGCCGACAGGGTGCCGCCGGCGCCGACGAAGGGGCCCGGCAGGTGTTGCCATTTGTCGTGGCGCAGTACTCCTTCGCCGCTGTACAGGGTGTTGGCGCGCTGGCCGCTGCCGGCATTGGTGCCGGTCACCAGCACGTATTCGCAGCCAAGGTCGATCAGGTGCTCGGCGTCGTCGGCCATGGTTTCGCCGTTGCCCAGGTCGCGCCAGGTTTCGGCCATGCGCGCCAGTTCGACTTCGGACAGCATCAAGAGGGTGGCTTGCGGCACGAGCAGCTGGCGCACAACGGTCAGGAGTTCTTCGGGATCGTCTTCGTCGCTCGGCTGCGGCAGCTGGCTGCCGAAGGGGTCGAGCACCAGGGGCGCGTCGGGATAGTCGGAGACGATTTCGGCCAGGGTGGAGACATGTTCCAGGTGGTCCAGTGCGCCAATCTTGAAGGCTTGCACCGGCACGTCTTCCAGCACCATGCGGGCCTGGTCGGCCACCCAGTCGGGGTCAACGTGCTGCTGCTCTTCGACACGGGCACTGTCACCGACCAGCAGGGCGGTGGTGGCGGACAGGCCGCGGCATCCGAGGGCGTTGAAAACAGCGAGGTCGGCATGCACGCCAACCGCGCCGACCGGATCGGCCACGCCAAAAGTCAGGATCAGGGGAGATGTTTGGTTTTGCACGGCGGGTAGATTAAGATACCTAATTCAGCATTTTACTTTATTAGAAGGTGACTCAACGTGAGCAGCAATGAACCAAGCCAGGAATTCCAAAGCTGGATGTGCCTGATCTGCGGCTGGATTTATGACGAAGCCGCCGGCTTGCCGGAAGAGGGCATCGCCCCAGGCACCCGCTGGGCCGATGTACCGATGAACTGGACTTGTCCTGAATGCGGCGCGCGCAAGGATGATTTCGAGATGGTCGCCATCTAAAGAAATTATCAGTCTGTCAATTGAGTTTCATTTTGCTCAAATAGTGTTTCAAAGCTATCAAATAAATAAGTGTTTCTTTTAAGCAGCAGACGCTCCTAAGCGGCTGTCCCCTGTGCTATCGTAGCGAGACTATAGGGTGAACATATTTGAAATGACGACTACACCGCTGAAAATCATGGTGATCGACGATAGCAGCACCATTCGCCGGTCCGCAGAAATTTTCCTGACCCAAGCGGGTTACCAGGTGGTTTTAGCCGAAGATGGCTTCGATGCGCTGGCCAAGATCAACGACCATCAACCGTCGTTGATTTTCTGCGACATCCTGATGCCGCGCCTGGATGGTTACCAGACTTGTGCCCTGATCAAAAAGAGCGCGAAGTTCCATTCCACCCCAGTGCTGATGCTCTCCTCCAAGGATGGCTTGTTCGACCGTGCGCGCGGCGCCATGGTCGGTTCGGCTGCCTACCTGACCAAACCCTTCACAAAAGATAGCCTGTTGGCTGCAGTGCGAGAGCACACTGCGGCTGCCAGTGCGTAATACACCGTAATACAGAGAGAGAAGCATGGCAATTCAACGAATCCTGATCGTAGACGACTCCCCAACCGAGCGTTATTACCTGACCGATATCCTGGTGCGCAGCGGCTTCACCGTCTCCACCGCAGAAAATGGCGAAGAAGCCATGGCCAAGATCAAGGCCGACAAACCGCAGCTGATCCTGATGGACGTGGTCATGCCTGGCCAGAACGGCTTCCAGGTTACCCGCGCCATTGCCAAGGATCCGGAACTGCAGGACGTGCCGATCATCATCTGCTCGTCCAAGAACCAGGAAACCGACCGCATCTGGGGCATCCGCCAGGGCGCCAAGGATTACCTTGTCAAACCGGTCGACGCAGCCGAGCTGCTGGCCAAGATCGCCGCACTCGGTTAAGCGATGACGACCGAACAGCAGGCGCCGTCGGGCGCAGAACGCCGCAGCCGCCTGCGGCAATACCAGGTTACGCTGCTTGAACGCATGCAGGCCGCCAAGGCCGGCACGGGTAATTCCGGCCGCGAACTGGGCGTGCTGCTGGGCGGCCGCCGCTGCCTGCTGGACCTGACGCAGGTCGGTGAAATTGTTCCATTCCAGGCCGTGACGGCAGTTCCGCTGTCGCAGGACTGGTACCGCGGCCTGGCAAATATCCGCGGCAACCTGGTCGGCGTGATCGACCTGGCGCGCTACATGGGCGAGGCTGGCACCCAGCCAAGCCCGGACAGCCGCCTGGTGACTTTCGCCACCCACCTTGGCTTCAATTGCGCAATCCTGGCTGGCCGTGTGCTTGGCCTGCGCAACCCGGATGAAATGGTGGAGCAAGCACCGGACAGCGGGCAACCTGCCTGGGGTAGCCAGCAATTCAACGACCGTGAAACGCAGCAGTGGACCAGGCTCGACCTGACCGAGCTGGTGCGCGAAGCACGGTTCCTGCAAGTCGGCCTGTAATTGCGACCCGCCAGGGGGCGGGCGCCACAATATCGAAAGCGATCGGGGGACGTAGTAATGGCATTTAAATTGTTCTCGCGCTCCGTACCGGAGACCAGCCCTGAGCTTGGCTCCAATTCGGAGTTTTCCAGTTTCAATAATTCGGCATACGACCAGCCAGGAGCGGCTGTAGCCGAAGCTGTTGCTGCGCCTGAAGTGGCCGACAACACTGCCGCCACGGCCGAAGCGGCTGAAGGCACGCGCGGCTTGCTGGAGCGCCTGCGTTCGAGCGCTGTGGGCGAGGCTGCGGCCAACGTCAAGCTGCCCCTGATCGGCCACCTGCCTAGCGCACGCCAACTGAGCCTGCTTTCCACCACCCTCGGTGTTTCGATCCTGCTGTCGGTCGTGTTCGTGGCATGGAACGCGTACAACAGCGCCGTGGCGTCGACCCGTACCCAGATCGCTTCCGACGTGCTGATGCACTCGCAGCGTATCGGTAAGGCGGCGCCTAACGCGATTAAGGGTAATAAGGATGCGACCAAGCAGCTGGAAGACAGCCGTAACGAGCTGAACCGCGCGTTGCTGACGCTGGCCGACGGCGGCCGCTACGCCGGCCACTCGGTGCTGTCGGCGCCAGGCGCGGTGCTGCCTTCGCTGAACGACGCCCGCAAGAAGTGGACCGCTTCCGACAAAGCCGCATCCACCATCGCCAAATACAAGTGGGACTTGGCCGGTCTGGACGAGACACTGCAAAAGCTGAACGCCATGTCGCCTGACCTGCTGTCGCTGACCGAGGAAGTGTCCTCGGCGCGCCTGAAGCAGGGCGGCAGCGCCAAGGAACTGGCGGCGCTGGGCAAGCTGGGCATGCTGACCCAGCGCATGAGCCGTAGTGCATCGACCTTCCTGACGGAGGGCGGCATTTCCTCCTCCGAGACCGCGTTCCAGTTGGGCCGGGATGCAACCGTGTTCCGCCAGACCGTGGACGGTTTCCTGAGCGGCAGCGATTCGCTCGGCCTGCCTTCTGTGAAGGATGGCGAAACCCGCGAAAACCTGCAAGCCCTGAAGAAAGGCTTCGAGGACTACGACAAGCTGGTCAAGTTCATTCTGGACCGTCTGGAAAAATTCTCCGCTGCGAAGAGCGCGGAACGACTGCTGTTTACCGAGAACGAAGACGTGCGTGCCAGCTTTGCGACCCTGCAGGGCAAGCTGCGTGAGCAGCAGGATTCGCTGGGCCTTTCGTTCTGGCTGATGGTGGCCGGCCTGGTGGTGACCTTGATCTCCGCTGCGGCGATCGGCCGTGTGCTGCTGCTCGATTCGCAGAATCGTGGCCGCGCTTCCGAGCGCCGCCGCCAGGAAGCGGAAACCATGCGCCAGAAAGCGCAGCAGCAGGAAGAAGAAACCAAGGCCATTAACGAGCAGAACCAGGCCGCAATTTTGCGCCTGATGAACGAACTGCAGGAAGTGGCGGACGGTGACTTGACCGTGCAGGCAACCGTTTCGGAAGACATTACCGGCGCGATCGCTGACTCGGTTAACTACACCGTGGAAGAACTGCGCGGCCTGGTAGGCCGTGTGACGGTGACGGCGGAGCAGGTTACGTCCGCATCGACCCACGCGCAAGGCATTTCCAATGACCTGCTGACCGCATCGGCGGCGCAGTCGAAAGAGATTCAGGACGCGTCCAACACCGTTGTGAAGATGGCCAACGAGATTACCGACGTGTCGCGTAGCGCGGCAGAGTCGGCAGACGTTGCGCGCCAGTCGGTTGATGCGGCACGACAGGGTGCGGACGCGGTGCAGAACGCGATCAAGGGTATGGACGAGATCCGTGAGCAGATCCAGGAAACCTCGAAGCGCATCAAGCGTCTGGGTGAATCCTCGCAGGAGATTGGTGAAATTACCGAGCTGATTTCCGACATTACCGAACAGACCAACGTGCTGGCGCTGAACGCTGCGATCCAGGCGGCATCGGCAGGTGAAGCGGGCCGAGGCTTCTCGGTGGTTGCGGAAGAGGTTCAGCGACTGGCGGAACGTTCCGCTGAAGCGGCGAAGCAGATCGGTGCGCTGGTGAAGACTATTCAGACCGACACCCACGACGCGGTGGCCGCTATGGAAAAATCCACGCAGGGTGTGGTTGAAGGTGCAAAACTGTCCGACGCGGCGGGTACCGCACTGCAGGACATTTCGCAGGTTTCGAACCGCCTGGCGGAACTGATTCAGGGCATTTCCTACGCAACCGGCCAGCAGGCGACATCGGCAAACGGCGTCGCGCATAATATGCAGCACATCCTGCAGGTGACGCAGCAAACCCAGGACGGTACCCAGCAAACCGCAACGTCGGTTCGCAAACTGACCTCCCTGGCGCAGGAGCTGAAGAACTCCGTGTCGCGATTCCGAGTAAGTGCTTAATTAATAGATTCCATGAGCAAACCTGATCTTTCGTTCACCGCTTTGCCCCAATACGACACCGGGCCTCTGTCCTGGGTCATGGGGGAGATCCGCGAAGCGCTAGCCCGTTCCCGTACCGCGCTGTTTGAGGCCGGCGGGCGTGACCCGGAAGATCAGACCACGGCGCTGATGCACGCCAAGTCGCACCTGCACCAGGCGCACGGCGCCCTGCAGATGGTGGACGTGGACGGCGTCGCCCTGCTGACCCAGTTGGCGGAAGTGGTGCTGGACCGCATGCGCGACGGCACGCTGAAATGCACGCCGGACCACGTGCAGCTGCTGGCCAATATGTACCAGGCGCTGACCGAGTTCCTGGAGGAGTTGCTGGCTGGTGCGCCATTCCAGCCGGTGCGCCTGTTCCCATTCTTCCGCGACATCCAGGATTTGCTGGGCATCGACCGGGTGCACCCGGCCGACCTGTTCTTCCCTGACGTGTCGCATGTGCCGGAGCTGCCGGCGGCCTTGCCGGCTGCCGGCATGCCTACCGGCGAACCAGATTACAAAGCGTTGCGCCAGCGTTTCGAACGCGCCTTGCTGCCTTACCTGAAAGCCGCCGATACGGGCAGCCAGGCTATCCACGCCGCTGCACTGCAAGCGGCCATCACCGACGTGGCCGACCAGCAGCGCGAGCACAAGCCGCGCGTGTTCTGGCGCGCCATGCAGGCCTTCGCCGAACTGGTGGTGGACGGTCAGCAGGAGAGCAACCGTTACGTCAAGCAGCTGTTCGGCCTGATCAACCTGCAGCTGCGCCGCCTGTCGGCCGGCTCGCCGGAACTGCCGGACAATGTGCTGCGCGAAGCGCTGTTCTTCGTTGCCTCCGCCGATCCGGAAACCTTGCCGCCGCTGGCACGCCAGCTGCGCGCCGGCTATGCCCTGGAAGGCATGGTGCCGCACGATTTTGAATCCCGCCGCTACGGCAATATCGACGATGATTCGCTGGCCGCTGCGCGCGACGGCATCGCCCATGCGCGTTCGGTGTGGCAGCGCCTGGAGCAGAGCGAGAACACGGCTGAGCTCAATAACGATTTCGAACAGTCCCTGGCCAAGGTGGCCGACTCCAGCGACAAGCTGGGATTGGGCGCGCTGGCTGCGCTGCTGCGCCAACTGGCCGATTCGGCGCGTGCTACCGCCGGCGCCCGCCGCAGCGAGGCGCTAGGCCTGGAAATGGCCACCGCGCTGCTGTTCGCGGAGCACGGCATCGCCCAGATCCGCCATTTGCCTGATGATTTCAACGCCCACGCCGACACCATTGCGGCGCGCCTGAAAGCCCTGCAGGGCGGCGGTGCTGCACCGGAACCTGCACAGTGGCAAGGCAGCCTGGCACGCCAGTTGCACGAAGACGACACCGTGGTGGCGCTGGCGCAAGAAATGAAGAGCGGCCTGCGCCAGGTCGAGAAGGTGCTGGACGAGTACTACACCGACCCAGCACAGCGTACTTCCCTGGGTGAGCTGGACAAGGTGCTGCACCAGCTGCACGGCGCTTGCGCGATCCTGGACCAGGACGAGGCAATGAATGCGGCGGCGCATGTGCGCATCGAGATCGGCCGCCTGGCGACCAGCCAGTTCGACGAGGCACATGAAGCCAAAGCCCTGAGCGATATCGCGCAGAACGTTGGCGCGCTGGGCTTCTTCGTCGACATGCTGGCCCAGAATCCGTCCGGCGCACGCGAACGCTTTGCCTTCGATCCGGAACATGGCACTTTCCGCGCCGTGCCGTTCAAGAAAATTTCGGGTCCTGAATCGATCCCGGTACTGGAAGAAGCGCTGCCGGAACCGGAAGCGGCTCCCGAGCCTGTGCTGACTGCACCTGTGCCGGAAGCTAGCGCTGCCGGCGACGAGCAGGTGGAAGCGGAACTGCTGGAGATCTTCATCGGCGAGGCGCAGGAAGTACTGGCCTTCGTGCGTGAGACGCTGGCGCGTCCGCATTCCGAAATCTCCAACCTCGATACGCAGACCATGCTGCGCCGCTCCTTCCATACCTTGAAGGGCAGCAGCCGCATGGTGGGCCTGAACCGTTTCGGCGACGGCGCGCATTCGATCGAGAAAGTCATGAATTTGTTCCTGGCCGAGGAGCGCAAGCCGAGCGAAGCCCTGTTTGGCCTGCTCAATTACGCGGCCGAAGAGATGTCGGCGTGGGTCGATGAACTGGCTGCCACCGGCAATTCGGCCCGTCAGGAACAGCCGATCGTCGATGCCGCTACGCGCGTGCAGGATGGCGGTCCATTTGAACGCCCTGCAGTGGGCACGCAAGCTGCCCCGGCTGCCGCACCTGTGGCCGACGCCGTCGCCGAAGCTGCGCCAGTCGATGCGCCTGCCGCCGCCGAGGAAATCATCCTCGATGCGCTGCCTGTTGAAGAACCTTCGATCGACGCAGCCGTCGAAGAACTGAGCTTCGCCGAGCCGATCGCCGCAGCGCCGGTAAGCGAGCCCGTTGCCGAACCATTCGACCTGGCCGCGCTGGACGGCGACCTGGCCCTGGACCTGCCGCAAACCGAAGCACAGGAAGCACCGCAGGCACCGGAAACCGAACATATCGAACTGGCCGACGACCTGCCGCTCGCAGAACTGCAGCTCGAAGCGGTCGAAGCAGACGAGGCACCGGCCCGCGCCACCAACGTCATCGACTTCCCCACCGCCACCGCGCCAACGCCGCCAGCGCCGCCGGCGGAAGACAATATGAAGTTTGTGGGTCGCCTGGCGATCCCGCTCCCGCTGTACAACATCTACATGGCGGAAACCGACGAACTGGTACGCCACATCTCGCGCGATTTCGGCGAATGGCGCCACGAACAGCGCCCGGTCAATCCGGAAGCGCTGCAGGCCGTCCATACCCTGACCGGTACTTCCGGCACGGTAGGTTTCAAGCCGCTGCGAGAATTGTCCTACGCACTGGAAACCACGCTGCAGCAGCTGCAGCCGCCAGCGCCGCACCTGGATGCTACCCAGCATGACCTGTTTGACTTCTGCATCGAGCGGATTCGCCAGATGCTGCAAAGCTTCGCCACCGGCGAACTGCCGGAGGACCAGCCTGAACTGATCGAAGCGCTGCACAAGTTGCGCGACCAGCTGGCGCACCCGCCGGAAGTCGGCCACGCATTGGACGAGCGCCTGGACAGCATCGTCGGCGAACCTGCCAACGGCCAGCTGGAAGAACGCCTCGACCACCTGCTCACCGATACTTATCACAGCCTGGTGGCCGAGCCGCCTGCGGAGCCTGAGCGCGAGGCCGAGCCGCAGCAGCCGGCAGTCACGCAGGACGAAAACATCGACAACCTGTTCGATTCCGCTTTCGATGATGCCTTCGATGCGCCGGAACTGACGCAGGCCGCACCTGCCGCCGAGCCGTTGCACCTGGTTTCGGCTGACGAAGAAGTTGAAGCCGCTGCGCCAGCCGCCCCGGAAGAAATCGAAGCGCCTGCGCCAGCCGCCGAGGAAATTGAAGCTGCCGCGCCGGTCGCTGTCGAAGAGGACGCGCCTGCGCCAGCCGCAGCCGAAGAAATCGAAGCCGAAGCCGCAGCACTGCTGGCAGAAGCCGACGCCGCGACTGCCGAAGCCGCGATCGAAGTCGACGCCATCGACGCCACCGCCTTATCGGCCGGCGAAGCCATCGAACTGGATGCGGTCGACCTGGACCACGCCACCCCTGGCGAAGTGCAGGTGGTCGAACTGGAAGAAAGCCCGCACCTGCTGGGCGCCAGCACCACCGACATCCATGACGAGCTTGACCCGGACTTGCTGCCAGTGTTCCTGGAAGAGGGCACCGACTTGCTGCCGCAAATTGGCGAGTCCCTGCGCGCATGGCATGCCAACCCGACTGATTTCAGCCACGCCCACAACCTGCAGCGCGTCCTGCACACCGTGAAGGGCAGCGCCCGTATGGCCGGTGCAATGCGCCTTGGCCAACACGCGCACGAAATCGAAACGCACATTGAAAACATGGTGCACGCAGGCAGCGCTTCCCAGCACTCGTTCGACGAGCTGATGGCGCACTATGACCACGCCCTGCTGCTGTTCGAACAACTGCAAAACCCCGAAGCCTACGCCGCTGCGATGGCTGCCGCGCAAGCAAGCGCTGCTGCCGCATCCCTGGACGGCGAAGATGTCGCCGCCGTAGCAGCTGCGCCGGCCGGCGAAGGCGCAGCGCCCTCGCTCAGCACCCTGGCTGCCCGCCTGGCATCGGTGCACGCGCCGGTGGCCCGTGCCGAGGAACCGGACGCCGCTGCCAAGGCTTCGCCGCTGGTGCGTGTACGTGCAGACATTCTTGACCGCCTGGTGAACCAGGCCGGTGAAGTGTCGATCACCCGTTCGCGACTGGAAAACGAAGTGGGCTCGCTGCGCACCTCGCTCTCCGACTTTCAGGAAAACTTGAATCGCCTGCGCCGTCAGCTGCGTGAAGTTGAAATGCAAGCGGAATCGCAGATTGCATCGCGTATGTCGATTGCCGGCGAACGTGAATTCGACCCGCTGGAGTTCGACCGCTTCACCCGCCTGCAGGAATTGACCCGCATGATGGCCGAATCGGTGAACGACGTGGCCTCCTTCCACGAGGGCCTGTTCCGATCCATCGACAGCGCCTCCGGCGACTTGAACCAGCAAGCGCGTATGACGCGCGACCTGCAGCGCGACCTGATGCGCGTGCGCATGGTGCCGTTCAACAGCGTCTCCGAGCGTCTGTTCCGCGTGGCGCGCCAAGGTGCGAAAGAAACCGATAAGCGCGTCAACCTCGACATCCGCGGCGGCGGCGTTGAAATGGACCGTAGCGTTCTGGAACGCATGGCGGCGCCATTCGAACACTTGCTGCGTAACTCCATCGTGCACGGCATCGAGTCGCGTGCAAGCCGAGTTGAGCATGGCAAGGGCGAGACCGGCGAGCTGCTGGTGCAGGTCAGCCAGCAAGGTAACGAAGTCGTGCTGGAGTTCAGCGACGACGGCGCAGGTTTGGACCTGCAGCGTATCCGCGCCAAGGCGCGCAGCGTAGGCTTGCTGGCGGAAGGCCAGGAAGTCAGCGATGCCGAAGCGTCCAACCTGATCTTCCATCCAGGCTTCTCCACCGCGGAATCGCTGACCGAACTGGCCGGCCGCGGCGTGGGTATGGACATTGTGCTGTCCGAAGCACAGGCCCTGGGCGGCCGCGTTGAGACCTTCACCGAAGCAGGAAAGGGTACCCGCTTCACCATCCGCCTGCCGCTGACGCTGGCCGTTACCCAGGTGGTGCTGATCTCCGCCGGCGGCCGTACCTACGCCGTGCCCGCGCTGATGGTGGAACAGGTTCTGCAAATGAAGGAAGGCGCGCTGGCAGAAGCCACCGCCAAGGGCGCCGTGGTGCACCACGGCCAGCACATCGCATTGCGCTACCTGGCGACCCTGCTGGGCGATAGCGAAGCGCGTCCGCTGCTGCAGCGGTCCTCGCCTGTGATGATGCTGCGTAACGGTTCCGACCGCGTAGCGCTGCACGTCGACGAGATCGTCGGCAACCGCGAGGTCGTTATTAAGAACATTGGCCCGCAGCTGTCACGTATGGCCGGTATTTCCGGTGCAACGGTCCTGGGTTCGGGCGAAATCGTTCTGATCCTGAATCCGGTGGCGCTGCAGCTGCACGTGGCGCAGCATCCGGAACTGGCGCCGCGCACCGCCGCGACTCCGGCGCCAGCGCCGGCCGGCGGCGGTTCTGCGGAACCAAGCGCGCCGACGCGCGCCCACGGCACCGTCATGGTGGTCGACGATTCGCTCACCGTGCGTAAGGTTACCCAGCGTCTGCTGGAGCGTGAAGGCTATACCGTCATGCTGGCAAAAGACGGCGTGGATGCGCTGGAACAGATGCAGGACCGACTGCCGGAGCTGATGCTGGTCGACATCGAGATGCCGCGCATGGACGGCTTCGATTTGACCCGCAACGTGCGCGGCGACGAACACACCAAAGAGATCCCGATCATCATGATCACCTCGCGTTCGGCGGACAAGCACCGCAACTACGCTTTGCAGCTGGGCGTGAACGCCTACTTCGGTAAGCCGTTCCAGGAAGACATCCTGCTCGGCGCTATCGCGGGCCTGCTGCCGCAAAACCGCTAAAACCGGTAAAACCGGTAAACCAGGGTACGACCCAAGGGTCGGACCCTGTCAGCTCCGCTGCCGCGCCTTGGGTTGCGCGCCGTTGATCTTCTGCGAATGTCAAAGACGAAAACCCCGCCCCCTTCATTGACCCTGGTTTACCGGGTTTTTGACGACCGCATACCGCTCAAGCGTCCGCTTGCGCGCCTCATCGTGATCAACAACAGGATCGCGTGGCAGGTGAATCTCCTTCGCCGACAAGCGCGCCAATTGCGGCAGGTAGCGCTTGATGAACTTCCCTTCCGGATCAAATTTTTGCGATTGCGTGACCGGGTTGAAAATCCGGAAGTAGGGCTGCGCATCGCAGCCTGAAGACGACGCCCATTGCCAGCCGCCGTTATTGGACGACAGCTCGAAATCATTGAGATGCAGCGCGAAATAAGCCTCGCCGCGGCGCCAGTCGATGCCCAGGTCTTTGCATAGGAATGACGCCACCACCATGCGCAGCCGGTTATGCATATACCCGGTGCGGTTCAATTGCAGCATGGCCGCATCCACCAGAGCGTAGCCGGTGCGGCCTTCGCACCAGGCGGCAAACAGCTGGTCCGCCTCCGGCCCCGTTTCCCATTCAATCTTGTCGTAGGCGGGCTTGAAAGCACTGTCGACCACATGCGGATTGTGGTACAGGATCTGCATGTAGAACTCGCGCCAGATCAGCTCCGACAGCCACACCGCACCGCCTTCACCGGCAGCGCCGCGCGCCGACATGGTCATCACAGTGCGCACCAGGTGGCGGATCGACACCGTGCCGAATCGCAGGTGCATCGACAGGTAGGACGGCCCTTTCACGGCAGGATAGTCGCGCGCCACGCCGTAATCGGCGATGCGGCCAAGGAAGTCCTCAAACAGCGCCCGGCCATCGCCTATGTCCAGTTCATGCAGGTTGGTGCGCTCAAACCCGATATCGCTTAGCGATGGCAGAACGCTGCGACCAGGCGCAAAACGGCCGCGCTGGTGCGCGCTGCCCGGCTCGATTGTCCAGGGCGCCAGCACCGAAGGATCGGCTTCCAGCTTGCGCAGCCAAGCGTTTTTATATGGCGTGAAGACGGAAAAGGGCTGCCCGGCCTGCGTCAGGACTTCATCGCGTTCGAACACCACCTGGTCCTTGAAAGTGCGCAGTTCACGGCCCGCCGCATGCAGCGCTGCGGCCACCGCCCCATCGCGGGCGATGGCCGAAGGTTCGTAGTCATGGTTGGCAAACACAGCCTCCACGTCCAACTCAGCAGCAAGCTTTGGGATTGACTTCTCGGCAATGTTATGCAGCACGATCAAATGACCGCCTACCACCTCCAGTTCAGCTGCAAGACTTGTCAGGGTGTCATGAATGAACTCAACCCTGCGGTCGGCAGGGGGCAGGGAATCGAGGATGGCGCGGTCGAAAACGAAGGCACAGTACACTGTCCCGGCAGAGGCAAGAGCATGGTGCAAGGCGGCGTGATCGAACAACCTTAGGTCACGGCGCAACCAGACAAGGGCGTTTTTCATGGCTGGATCAGCAATTCATAGTAAACTGTGGGTATATCCGACAGTTGCAGCGCGGATATTACAGTAAAGAACTCTTAACAGTCCTGCATTGAGGGCAATCATGAAAAAAGTCAAATTGACCAGAAGCATGCCTGTGCCGGGACTGTTACCGGAAACTATCGAACTGAAGGAGCTAAAGGCGCCTATGACTGCCCCTGCGCTCAACCTGGCAAATCATTTTCTGATTGCCATGCCATCCATGCAAGACCCGATTTTTGGCGGCACGGTCGTGTATGTATGCGAACACAATGAAAACGGCGTGCTGGGCGTCGTGATCAATAAGCCAACCGATATGACCATGGAAGTGCTGTTCGACCGGATCGACCTGGAAGTGTCGTCCGCCGCCGAACGCCACCTGGAGTCGGAGCCGATCATGTTCGGCGGCCCGGTGCAGGATGACCGCGGCTTTGTACTGCACACCCCGGGCGCGCATTATTCGTCCTCGCTGACGGTGACCAACGACGTCGCCTTCACCACCTCGATCGACGTGCTGGAAGCGGTCGCCCGCGGCCAGGGTCCGGAACGCATGATGGTCTCCATCGGCTACGCCGGCTGGAGCCCGGGCCAGCTGGAAGACGAACTGGCACGCAATGGCTGGCTGACCGTGGCCGCCGACCCGCGCATCGTGTTCGATGTGCCGATCGAAGAGCGCTACCAGGCCGCCATCAAGCTGCTGGGCTTCGACCCCCTGATGCTTAACTCTGAAGCGGGTCATGCATAGTCCGGAAACTGTTTTAGGCTTCGACTTCGGCATCAAACGCGTTGGTGTCGCAATGGGAAACACGATGATCGGCCAGGCCACTCCCCTGGCCGTCATTCAATCCACAGTCAACGATGCACGCTTCGCCGAGATCAAGGCCCTGATCGACAAATGGGGGCCGACGAAACTGGTTGTGGGCCTGCCTTTCCACCCGGATGGGGCAGAGCATGAAATGACGGCGCGCTGCCGCAAGTTCGCCAACCAGTTGAACGGCCGTTTCAATCTTCCCGTGGTGCTGGTCGACGAACGCTATTCGTCGGTGATGATTTCCGCCAAGCGCGGCGAGATCATCGACGACCGCGCAGCCGCCATCATCCTTCAACAATACTTTGATGAATATGTCCCACATTGATCCCCAACAGCTGGACGCGGAAGCGCTGTACGCCAGCTTGCTCGAGCAGGTCAAAGCCGGCATCGCCGGCGCCAATGACCCCGCCATCGTCGGCATCCACTCCGGCGGCGCGTGGATCGCCGAGCGCCTGGCCAAGGACCTGGACCTCACTGCGCGCCTGGGTGTGCTGGACGTGTCCTTCTACCGCGACGACTACGCGAAGAAGGGCCTGCCGCACGACGTGAAGCCGACCCATATCGCCTTCGACGTGAACGGCGCCACCATCGTGCTGGTGGACGACGTGCTCTACACCGGCCGCACCACGCGCGCCGCCATCAACGAATTGTTCGACTACGGCCGCCCGGCGCGCATCATGCTCGCCTCGCTGGTGGACCGCGGCGAACGCCAATTGCCCGTGGCTGCCGATTTCGTCGCAGCCCACACCCGCTGCGCCGCAGGCCAGGCGCTGCGCCTGCAGCAAGCCGGCGACGGAAAGTTTTCCCTGACTATTGAACAGAACCATGCTTAATCCGCAACTCAACAAACACGGCGAGCTTCAGCACCTGCTGACGACCGAGGGCCTGCCCAAGGCCATCATCAACCAGATCCTCGACACCGCCTCCTCATTCGTTTCCGTATCGGACCGCGAAGTGAAGAAGGTCCCGCTGATGCGCGGTAAGAGCGTTTTCAACCTGTTCTTCGAGAATTCCACCCGTACCCGCACCACCTTCGAGATCGCGGCCAAGCGCCTGTCGGCCGACGTGATCAACCTGAATATCGCGGCGTCTTCCGCCAGCAAGGGCGAGTCGCTGCTGGACACCATCGACAACCTGTCGGCCATGCACGCCGATATGTTCGTGGTGCGCCACTCGCAATCGGGCGCGCCATACCTGATCGCCAAGCACCTGCATGACACGAAGCAGAACCACGTGCACGTGGTGAACGCCGGCGACGGCCGCCACGCACACCCGACGCAAGGCCTGCTGGACATGTACACCATCCGCCACTACAAGAAGGACTTCACCAAGCTGCGCGTGGCAATCGTTGGCGACATCCTGCACAGCCGAGTGGCCCGTTCCGACATCCACGCGCTGACCACCCTGGGCGTGCCTGAAATCCGCGCCATCGGCCCGCACACCCTGCTGCCGGGCGGCCTGGAACAACTGGGCGTGCGCACCTTCACCAATATGGACGAAGGCCTGAAGGATGTGGACGTGATCATCATGCTGCGCCTGCAGAACGAGCGCATGAGCGGCGCGCTGCTGCCGTCCGCCGGCGAGTACTTCCGCGCCTACGGCCTGACGCCTGAGCGCCTGGCGCTGGCCGCACCGGACGCCATCGTGATGCACCCGGGCCCGATGAACCGCGGCGTGGAGATCGACTCCGCCGTGGCCGACGGCCCGCAAGCGGTGATCCTGTCGCAGGTCACCTTCGGTATCGCAGTCCGCATGGCGGTGATGAGCATCCTGGCAGGCACGCAAGCATAAAAATGAACGTACTTATCCAAAACGGCCGACTGATCGATCCGGCCAACATGATCGATTCCAAACAAGACCTGTACATCGTGGACGGCAAGGTTGCTGCTGTCGGCAGCGCGCCGGCCGGCTTCAAGGCCGACCGCACCATCGACGCCGCAGGTAAAGTCGTAGCGCCCGGCCTGGTCGACCTGTCCGCGCGCCTGCGTGAGCCGGGCTTCGAATACAAGGCGACGCTGAAATCGGAAATGCAGGCAGCAGTGCAGGGCGGCGTGACCTCCCTGGTCTGCCCGCCGGATACCGACCCGGTGCTCGACGAGCCGGGCCTGATTGAAATGCTGAAGCACCGCGCCAATGCGCTGAACCAGGCACACGTGCACCCGCTGGGCGCGCTGACCCACGGCCTGAAAGGCGAAGCGCTGACAGAGCTGGTGGAATTGACCGGCGCCGGCTGTATAGGCTTCTCGCAAGCCGAAACCCCGATCAAGGACACCACTGTGCTGCAGCGCTGCATGCAGTATGCCGCCACCTTCGGCTTCACCATCTGGCTGCGCCCGCAGGATGCGTACATCGGCCGCGGCGGCGTGGCCAATAGCGGTCCCCTGGCTTCGCGCCTGGGACTGTCCGGCGTGCCGGTGATGGCCGAGACCATCGCCCTGCACACCACCTTTGAGCTGATGCGCTCGACCGGCGCCAAGATCCACCTGTGCCGCATGTCGTCCGCTGCCGGCCTGGAACTGGTGCGCGCTGCGAAGGCCGAGGGCTTGCCGATCACCTGCGACGTGGGTGCGCACCACGTGCACCTGACCGACACCGACATCAATTTCTTCGATTCCAACGCGCGCATGGACCCGCCATTCCGCACCCAGCGCGACCGCGATGCAATCCGCGCCGGCCTGCTGGATGGCACCATCGATGCGATGTGCTCCGATCACACCCCGTGCGACGACGATGAAAAGCTGCTGCCTTTCGGCGAAGCTTCGCCCGGCGCCACCGGCCTGGAACTGCTGCTCTCGCTGGCGATCAAGTGGGCCGACGATTACGCCGGCGTCCAGGGCAAGGACGATGCGCTGTCGCGCGCCGTGGCCCGCGTCACCAGCGAAGCCGCTCGCGTAGCGGGCCTGGCGCAAGCCGGCCAGCTGGGCGTAGGCAGCGTGGCCGACGTGGTGGTGTTCGATCCGGCCGTGCGCTGGACCGTCACCGGCAACGCGCTGGCCAGCCAGGGCAAACACACCCCGTTCCTCGGCTACGAGCTGGCGGGCCAAGTCCAGGCGACGATCGTAGCGGGCCGCGTGGCGTATGAACGCAACGCCAGCTAATCAGCCAGCCAAGCGCAACCTCGACTGGCGCCTGGTGCTGCGCATCGGGCGCATGGCGTTCCACCTGCTGGCCGGCATGGCTATCTGCGCTTTTGTCTTCCCCTTCATCGGGACGGAAAAGCGCAATGGCCATATCCGCCGCTGGTCGCGCCAGCTTCTGGCGATCTGCAATGTCGCCGTGCAAATGACGCCGGGCAGCGCGCAGCCGCTGGAGCAGGGCATGATCGTCTGCAACCACATCTCGTGGCTGGACATCTTCGTTATCAACGCGCTGTATCCATGCCGCTTCGTGGCCAAGTCTGAAATCCGTGACTGGCCGCTGGCGGGCTGGCTGGTGGCGCAGGCAGGCACCGTGTTCATCGCACGCGGCAACAAGCGTGAGCTGCGCAATATCTTCAAGGGCCTGGTGCATGCCCTGCAGGATGGCCAGCGCGTGGCCTTCTTCCCGGAAGGCACGACGGCCGCGCAAGGCACGCTGCTGCCATTCCACGCCAACCTGTTCGAGGCGGCGGTCGATGGCAAGGTGCCGGTGCAGCCCTTCGCGCTGTCTTACGTCGATGCGGCCGGCCAGCCGCATACGTCGGTGGACTTCATTGGCGACATGACTTTCGTGCAGAGCGTGGTTAATATCCTCGATGGCAAGCCGGTGCGCGCGCACTTGTCGGTGCTGCCGGCGATTCCGGGCGAGGGCGCCCACCGCCGCGAGCTGGCCGAGGCCACGCACCAGGCGATCGGCAAGGCGCTGGGCATCGTGCCGGAGACTGAAAATTTACAGGAGCAATCAGCATGAGCAGGATCAGTGTGCTGGCAGCCTGCCTGCTGTTGGCGGCTTGCGGCGGCGATACCTTCACCAACTCCAAGACCCTGCGCACGCAGGCGACGGAAAGCCTGGCGCAGAAAAACTACGGCATCGCGGCCGATAAAGCTTATGCCGCTACGCTGAAGGCGCCGAAGGAGGCGGAGTCTTACTTCCTGCTGGCGCAGGCGCAGGCGCAGCTGGGGCGCAAGAACGCCGCCATGGCTTCGTTGGAAAACGCCATCGTGAATGGCTTCACCGATGAAGAAGCGATCAAGGGCAGCACCAACCTGGAGCCGTTGCGCAAGTCGGAAGCCTATAAGGAATTGATGACGGCGACCTTTGCACCGCCGGCTGCGGCGCCGGCGGAAGCCAGCGCACCGGCTGCGACTGGCGCTGCGGAAGGGGCGAGTGAAGCAGCTAAAGCTGAAGGTCATGCAGCCCAGGCGCAAGCCTCAGCCCCGGCCGAGGCCCCGCAAAAGCATTAAACCGTCCGGTACTCCGGGCAATCCACCTGCAGCAAGCTGTGGTCTTCAAGGCAGACGGCCGACAGCTTGCCGCCCCATACGCAGCCGCTATCGAGCGCGATCAGGCGCGGCATGATGCGCAGCCCCAGCGCCGACCAGTGGCCGAACACCACGGTGACATCGCTGGTACGGCGACCCGGCACTTCGAACCACGGCATCAGGCCGGTCGACGGATCGGCGTGCGCGGACTCCTTCATCTTGAAATCCATGACGCCCTCGGCGCTGCAGAAGCGCATGCGCGTCAATGCGTTGACGATGCAGCGCAGGCGCGCCGCACCGGTAAGAGAGTCGTCCCAGCGGTCCGGCTGGTTGCCGTACATCTCGCGCAGGAAGCCCACCCACTCATCGCCGCGCAGCGCATGCTCCACTTCGCCGGCCAAGGCCATGGCCTGCTGCGCCGTCCACTGCGGCAGCACGCCGCCATGCACCAGCAGGTGCTCGCCGCGCATGATGGCCATGGGGCGCAGGCGCAGCCAGTGCAGCAGCGCCTCGCGGTCGGCTGCGGCCAGGATATGCTCGATAGTGTCGGAACTGGACTCGGGGCGGATGCCGTTGGCCACGGCCAGCAGGTGCAGGTCGTGGTTGCCCAGCACCGCGTCGATACGGCCGTCGCTACCCTGGCTCAGGGCCTGCACATAGCGCAGGGTGGACAGGGAATCAGGCCCCCGGTTGATCAGGTCGCCGCAAAACAGGATGGCCGGCGGCACACGGCCGGCGGCATGTTCGGTTTCCAGGATCTTTTCGACGAGGGTGACGGTTTCGCCATGGCAACCCTGCAGGTCGCCCACTACATAAGTTTTCATAGCAGATAGGATAACGCATGCCAACGGCGGCCGGCATCCGCCAGCGAAGTATCAATTGGTAAGTAATTGGATCCAGGGCAACGCCCTCGGCTAAAATTCCCGTCTGCCTGGTTGAATCCGGTACAATCGCCGCTTAGCGCGTTGGCAAGCTTTCTTGCCGCGTTGCGATACATATACTGATAAGAACGAATGTTTTCCTTCCTCGTGAGCTTTTTTGCGTCTGCACTGTTGACCCTGTGGGTCATCAAGGAAGTGCGGCTGCATGGCCCAGCGCTGGACACCGATTTCGATGGCGTGCAAAAAGTGCATGCCCACCACGTCGCCCGCATCGGCGGCCTGTCGATTTTCCTGGCCGTCGCGCTTAGCGCCTGTATTTCCGTGTGGCGCGTGCCCGTCATGACCAGCTGGATGCTGTCGCTGATGATGTGCGCCGTGTTCGCATTCGCAGGTGGCATCGTCGAAGACTATACCGGCAAGGTCAGCGCAATGCGGCGCCTGCTGTTGACCATGTTTGCCGCCATGCTTGGCTACTTCCTGCTCGATGCCCGCATCGACCGCATCGACTGGGTCGTCTCGGCCTGGCCGCTCCCTTATTTGTGGCTGACGCTGCCACTCACGGTGCTAGCGGTGGCTGGCATCGCCAATGCCATCAATATCATCGACGGTTTCAACGGCCTCGCCAGCGTGGTCACCATTTGCATGCTGCTCTCGCTCGGTTATGTCGCCTTGCAGGTCAACGATATGTTCGTGCTGGTGGCGGCGCTGATGGTGGCGGGCGCCACGGCCGGTTTCCTGGTGTGGAATTATCCGGTCGGCCTGATATTCCTTGGCGATGGCGGGGCATATTTTATTGGCTTTATGCTCGGCGAATTGGCCTTGCTGCTGGTAATGCGCAATCCTCAAGTTTCTACTTGGTATGCAGTATTGCTGTTAATTTATCCTGCATTTGAAACCCTGTTCAGCGCTTATCGCCGGCTCTTCATTCGCGGCAAATCTCCAGCCATGCCGGATGGCATTCATTTGCATAGCCTGATTTTCCGCCGCGTGGTGCAATGGGCCGTGGGCCGCAAGGATGCGCGCGCGCTGGTGCGCCGCAATTCCATGACTTCCCCGTATCTGTGGATGTTTTCCCTGATGGCGGTGATTCCCGCCACGGTATTCTGGCGCTATACCTGGGTACTGATGCTGTTTTGCCTGTTATTTATTGCAAGTTATGTTTGGCTTTATGTGCGCATTGTGCGATTTAAAGCGCCACGCTGGATGATTCGACATAAGAAATCCGCCAGGTGAATTTCGTGTATATTTCCAAAACCGAAATTCAATAAAGGATAGGAAGATGAACCTGTCGAATATGTCGTCCCCTGAATTGCGTAAGCTGCAGGATGAGATTAAACGCGAATTAAAACAGCGCGAAGGCATGGATAAGCAAAAGGCGCGCGATCAGATTTACGCCATCGCCCAGCAATCGGGCGTTCCGCTCAAGGAATTGCTGGCCGGCTTCCCCGGCACCCGCAACAAGGGCGGCAAAATTGAAGCGCGCTACCGCAATCCAGCCAATGCCGGCGAGCAGTGGACGGGCCGTGGGCGCCAGCCGAAATGGGTCAAGGACTGGGTCGACAGCGGCAAGTCGATCGATGGCCTGCGCATCTGAGCCGGTTTTCTACCAACTACAATTTTTTATATATGGTCGCTCTCTCCAAATCCATTTTCAAGGCCTACGATATCCGCGGGATTATCGGTAAAACGCTGGACGAAGGCGTGGCCCGTTCCATCGGCCATGCATTCGGTCTGGCCGCTGCAGCCAAGGGAGAGCGCAGCGTCGTCATTGGCCGCGACGGACGCCTGTCCGGCCCAAGCCTGATCGGCGCCCTGGCGCAGGGCCTGCAAGCGGCCGGCGTGGACGTGATCGACCTCGGCGTCGTAGCCACGCCAATGGTGTACTTCGGTACGCAGGTGCTCGACACGCGCTCCGGCATCATGGTCACCGGCAGCCACAATCCGCCAGACTACAACGGCTTCAAGATGGTGCTGAAAGGCGAGGCGATCCACGGCGAAACCATTACCGCCCTGTATGACGCTATCGCCGCCGGCGTGCAGCCGGCAGCTGTCGCCGGCAAGTACGGCACGCACGATATCCGTGAGCAGTACCTTAAGCGCATCATCGGCGACGTGAAGACCGCGCGCCCGATCAAGATCGCCGTCGATTGCGGCAACGGTGTAGCCGGCGCTTTCGCTGGCGACCTGTATCGCGGCATGGGCTGCGAAGTGGTCGAGCTGTTCTGCGACGTGGACGGCACTTTCCCGAACCACCACCCGGACCCGGCGCACCCTGAAAACCTGCAGGACCTGATCAAGGCGCTGCAGGACACCGATGCAGAAATCGGCCTGGCCTTCGACGGCGACGGCGACCGCCTGGGCATCGTCACCAAGGATGGCCAGATCATCTTCCCGGACCGCCAGATGATGCTTTTCGCCGAAGACGTGCTGACCCGCCATCCGGGCGAGCAAATCCTGTACGACGTGAAATGCACGCGCCACTTGGCGCCCTATATCGAGAAGGCTGGCGGCAAGCCGCTGATGTGCAAGACCGGCCACTCGCTGGTGAAGGCTAAGCTGAAGGAAACCGGCGCCCCGCTGGGCGGCGAAATGAGCGGCCATATCTTCTTCAAGGATCGCTGGTACGGCTTTGACGACGGCTTGTATGCCGGCGCGCGCATGCTGGAAATCCTGACCCGCCACGCGGACCCGTCGGCTTTGCTGAACGCACTGCCGAAATCGGACAGCACGCCGGAACTGCACCTGCACCTGGACGAGGGCGAGAACTTTTCGCTGATGGCCAAGCTGGTGGCCGAAGCGAAATTCCCTGGCAATGAACGCGTGATCGATATCGACGGCCTGCGCGTGGAATATGCCGATGGCTTCGGGCTGGCGCGCTCCTCCAACACCACGCCCGTGATTGTGATGCGCTTCGAGGCGGAAACCCCGGAGGCGCTGGCGCGCATCCAGGGCCAGTTCCGCGACGTGATCCTGGCTGCCAAGCCTGACGCACAGCTACCGTTTTAAATGAATATTCTCCTGGTGCGCGTCTCTTCGATGGGAGACGTGCTGCACAATATGCCCATCGTGGCCGACATCAAGCGCCACTTCCCCGATGCGAACATCGACTGGGTGGTGGAAGAGGGCTATGTGAGCCTGGTGCGCCTGAACCCGATGGTGCGCAACATCCTGCCGTGGGGCCTGCGCCGCTGGCGCAAGAGCCTGGGCAAGAAAGAAACGCGCGCCGAGATCGGCGCCTTCTTCCGCCAGCTGCGCGAAGTGGAATACGACTATGTGTTCGACACCCAGGGCCTGCTGAAGACCGGCATCATCATGGGCGCCGCACGCGGCAAGAACAAGGTTGGCCTGGCCAACGGCAGCGAAGGCTCGGGCTACGAAGGCATTTCCCGCATCTTCCACAGCAAGAGCATTCCGCTCGACCCGCGCACGCACGCGGTGGCGCGCGGCCGCCTGGTGGTAGGCGCTGCGCTGGGATTCAAGGTTGACTACCCGGCTGATTTCGGCCTGCCGGAAGTGCCATCCAGTGAGCCGCGCCCGGAGTGGATGGGCGAAGCGCCATACGCCGTGTTCTTCCACGGTACGGCGCGCGACGCCAAGAAATGGGCGCCGGCCAACTGGATCGAGCTGGGCAAAGCCCTGGCCCCGATGCCGGTGCTGCTGCCATGGGGCTCGGACAAGGAAAAGGCGGAAGCGGAGGCGCTGGCCGCGTCGATCCCGAATGCCCGCGTGCTGCCGAAACTGCCGATGGCCGATGCCGTCATGCTGGCGCGCCGTGCTGCGCTGGCGGTGGGCGTGGATACGGGCTTGACCCATATCGCAGCGGCCTTCTCGCGCCCTGTGGTGGAAATCTATGCCGACTCGCCGCGCTGGAAGACGGAGGGCAACTGGTCTCCGCGCATCATCAACCTTGGCGACAAAGGCTCGCCGCCTGCCATAGCCGATGTGCTGGCCGCCGCCAGGAGCCTGCTCTGAGCATGCGCATCTTTTACACATTGATGTGGTGCCTGTTCCTGCCGCTGGTGCTGGGTCGCCTGTGGTGGCGCGGCCGCAAGGAACCGGGCTACCGCCAGCATTGGGGCGAGCGCCTGGGCTTTTACGGCGCCCGCGCCGCGAACGATGAGCCGGCCACCATCTGGGTGCATGCGGTGTCCGTTGGCGAAACGCGCGCCGCTGAACCGCTGGTCGATGCCCTGCTGGTCAAATACCCGCAATCGCGCATCGTGCTGACCTGTATGACGCCGACCGGCCGCGCCACCGGCAAGAGCCTGTTCGGCAAGCACGGCGCGCGCGTGGTGCAATCCTTCCTGCCTTACGATATTCCGTTCCTGGTGGCGCGCTTCATCCGTCACTTCGAACCGCGCATCTGCATCCTGATGGAGACGGAGGTGTGGCCTAACCTGATCCTGCAATGCAATCGCGATGAGGTGCCCGTGGTGCTGGCCAATGCGCGCCTGAGCGAGCGCTCGCTGGGCAAGGCGCTGCGCTTCGGTAAGGCGATACGCGATGCGGCTCAGGGCATTACCCTGGTGGCGGCGCAGACCGAAGCGGATGCGCTGCGTGTGCGCGTACTGGGCGCCTCCAATGTGATCGTGACCGGCAGCATCAAGTTCGACGTGGTGATCCCTCCAGCAGCCCTGGCTACAGGCGCGCAATTGCGCCAGCAGTTCGGCGCCCGCCCGGTGCTCTTGTGCGCCAGCACGCGCGAAGGCGAAGAGGGTATGATCCTGGACGCTTTCCAGGCCTCCCGCGCTTCGTTGCCTGACAATGTGCTGCTGCTGATTGTACCGCGCCATCCACAGCGCTTCGACGAAGTGGGCGTCATGGTAGTGGAGCGCGGCCTGTCGCTGCAACGCCGCTCGGCGTTGAGGGAAGCCGGTGCCAGCGTGGCTGCATCGACGGAGGTGGTGCTGGGCGATTCGATGGGCGAAATGTTCGCCTACTATTCCGCCTGCGACATCGCTTTCATCGGCGGCAGCCTGCAGCCGCTGGGCGGCCAGAACCTGATCGAACCGGCGGCGCTGGGCAAGCCTGTCATCGTCGGCGAGCACACCTTCAATTTCGCGCAAGCGACCGAAGACTGCCTGCAGCAAGGCGGCGCGGTGCGCGTGTCCAACAGCGATGGCCTGATGCAGCAGTCTGCGCGCTTGCTGGCCGATGGCGCGGCGCGCGCAGCCATGGGCGCACATGCGCTGACCTTTGCCAATACCCACCGCGGCGCTACCGCGCGCACCCTTGAATTGCTTCCAGAATTGAAGTGACAAATGTCATGATCAAGTCATGGCATTTCGTTCTGGTGCGCCGCGGCGGCAAACCTGATACTGCGTTCACCTGACCACAAGGAGAACCGCAATGCTAAAACTATTAGTTGCCGCCAGCCTGGCCTGCGCCCTGCCTGCCATGGCCGCAGAAACAACCCTGATCAAGGATGTCCGCGTCTTTGACGGACAGAAAGTGTACGCCAAGCGCAGCGTGCTGCTGGAAGGCGGCAAGATCGTCAATGCCGACTTCAAAGGCAAGGCGCCAGCCGGCGCGCAAGTGGTAGACGGCGCCGGCCGCACACTGATGCCGGGCCTGATCGATTCGCACACCCACAGCTACCAGCATCTCGAACTGCCGCTGGTGTTTGGCGTAACCAGTGAACTCGATATGTTCACCGCAGTGCCGCTGGTGCAGGAAATGAACGGTCGCATGGCGCGCGGTGAAAACAAGGACCGACCTGACATCATCTCCGCCGGCATCCTGGCCACGGTACCTGGCGGCCATGGCACCGAATACGGCATGCCTATCCCCACCCTGACCAAGCCGGAAGAGGCGCAGCCATGGGTCGATGCCCGTATTGCCGAAGGATCGCACTTCATCAAGATTGTTATGGAGCCGGGCCGGCTCGCCCACCCGACGCCATCCCTGGACCGAGCTACCGTGAAGGCGCTGATCTCGGCCGCCCACAAGCGCGGCAAGCTGGCCGTAGTGCACATTTCCAACCAGGCGGATGCCCGTACCGCGCTGGAAGAAGGCGCCGACGGCCTGGTGCACCTGTTCGACGGCGAGTCGATTTCGGATGCTGACCTCAAATCCTTCGTCAAACTGGCGCACGAGCGCAAGGCCTTCGTCATTCCGACCTTCAGCGTGCTGGAAAGTGTGTCCGGATTGAAGGAGAAGGATGTATTGGAAGACAAGCAGCTGATGGCGCTATTGACGCACGACCAGGTCATGCCGCTGAATTCTCCTTACGGCAAGAAGGAAACGGCCCAGCGCTTGAACGCCACCCAGTCCGTAGTGGCCGCTTTGCGTGCGGCTGGCGTGCCGGTGCTGGCTGGTACCGATGCCGGCAATGGCGGCACCCAGGCTGGCGTCAGCCTGCATCACGAATTGCTGGCGCTGAACCAGGCCGGTATGACGCCGCTGGAAGCACTGCGCTCCGCCACTTCGGTGCCGGCCAAGGCTTTCCACCTGTCCGACCGCGGCGTCATCGCCAAAGGCGCCAAGGCCGACCTGGTGCTGGTCGATGGCGACCCAAGCCAGGACATCAAAGCCAGCCGCAACATTGTCGAAGTCTGGAAGGATGGCGCGACCGTGTCGGCACGCCGCAAGGCGCAGCAGGAATTGGTGGCCAAGGAATTGAGTACGCCGAAAGCCGCGCCGCTGGCGCTGCCGGCCGATGGCATGATCAGCCTGTTCACCAAGGACAAGCTGGCCAGCCCATTCGGCACTGGCTGGGTGCCATCCAACGACGCTTTCCTGGGCGGTAAATCCACCGTGAACCTGGAGTTCGCAGGCGAAAATTCCGTGAACGTGAAGGCCAGCGTGCAGCCCGGGTTCGCCTTCCCGTGGGCCGGTATCGCGTTTGTGCCGGGCAGCCAGGCATTTCAGCCGGCTAACCTGAGCGCGGCCAAAACCCTGCGCTTCCGCGTCAAAGGCGACGGCCAGGGCTACCAGGTTGGCATCATGCATGGCAGCGCGCGCATCCCGGTCTACCAGCCGTTTGCCGCCGGTGCTGAATGGCAGGAAGTGGCGCTGCCGATGGCCAGCTTCGCCGGGGTCGATACCAGCGCGATCACGCTGATCATGTTCAATGCCGGTCCTAAAACTGGCGACTATCAGTTCCAGATCGCCGACGTGCGATTGACCAACCAGTAAGGGGAGCCAGTATGCAGCCACGTTGGATAAGGGGACCATGGGTGCCGCCGCACCTTGGCAAGGCGCCTTACCTGTGGCTGCTGTCGCTGAATTTCTTCTTCTGGAAGTACTTCTACATCAAGCCGACATTGCTGGAACTGGGCATGCTGGCACTGTCGATCGTCGTGTTCGTGCCGCTCTATTTTGCCAGCTACTGGCTGCGCAACCGGCGTGCGATACCGCTGCTGCTGGCAACTGTCGCCCTGGGCATCGCCTGGGCGCCATTCAATTTCGGCGCCTGCACTTTCTTTATCTTTGCCTGCTCGATGTGCGCGGCGCTGGAGCAGCCGCGCCAGGGCTACCTGGGCATCTGCCTGATTCTCTGCACGGCTGCGCTGGTGGCGATGTCGATCGAGCTGCCACTGAGTTTCCTGTTGCCGTCACTTGCGGTCGGCGCACCGGTTGGCGTGGCCAGCGTAATGGATGCCCGCGTGCGCCGCTCCGGCCAGCAGCTGTTGCGCAAGCAGGAGGAAGTTGAACACATTGCGCGCATCGCCGAACGCGAACGCATCTCGCGCGACCTGCATGACCTGCTGGGACACACCCTGTCGCTGATCGCCATCAAGGCTGAACTGGCAGGCCGCCTGCTGGAACGCGACACCGCCGCCACGGCAAAGGAAATCAAGGACATCGAAACCACTGCCCGTCACGCGCTGGCTGAAGTGCGTAGCGCAGTCACCGGCTACCGCCAAAGTGGCTTCGCCCAGGAGCTGGCGCAGGCGCGGGCCGCTTTGGCCGCCGCCGATGTGGAGCTGGACGCTGACGTGCAGCCTTTCGCCATGCCTGCCACGGCGGAAAACGTGTTGGCGCTGTCGCTGCGCGAAGCCGTCACCAACATACTGCGCCACGCCAAGGCTACGCGCTGCCAGGTCAGCGTGCGGCAGGATTGCGGTCAGATTTTTTGCCTGATCAGCGATGACGGAACTTCGCCGGTCGACCAGGAAGCCCTGGCTCGCGGAAACGGCTTGCGCGGAATGCGCGAACGCGTTTCAGCGGCTGGCGGGCGCCTGACGCTGCGGACTGGCCAAGGCGTGCTTGGGCGTGGTTTGGCGTTGGAATTACATTTACCGTTGGGAGCTATTACATGATCCGCGTTCTGATTGCCGAGGACCAGTCGCTGGTGCTGGGCGCGCTGGCTGCGCTGCTGAAGCTCGAACCGGACCTGGACGTGGTTGGCCAGGCGCGCAATGGGCAGGAAGCTCTGGCCCTGTGCGAGCAGCTCCAGCCCGACATCGTGCTGACCGATATAGAAATGCCCTTGATGACGGGCCTTGAACTGGCTGCTGTACTGGCTGAACGCGGCGCCGTGACGCGCGTCATGATCGTCACCACCTTCGCCCGCTCCGGTTACCTGCGCCGCGCCATGGCGGCAGGTGTGCGCGGCTACCTGCTGAAAGACGCCCCATCCGAATCCTTAGCGGCCGCCATCCGCAGCGTGCACGCCGGCGGCCGCGCGATCGCCCCCGAGCTGGCGCTGGAAAGCTGGAGCGGCGGTGAAGACCCCTTGAGCGAACGTGAACGCCAGGTCCTGCGCCTGGCAGGCGAAGGCCGCACCGGCGCCGAAATCGCCAAACAATTGAACCTCTCCGAAGGCACGGTGCGCAACTACCTGTCGGACGCAATCAGCAAACTCAATGCCGGCAACCGCGTGGAAGCCTTCCGCCTGGCCCGTGAAGCGGGCTGGCTTTAGGTAAATAGCGGAGGAAGTTCGGCGGCGCGCTTGCGCAGGAGCTGCTTGGCTTCTTCGTATTGCGGGTAGATGCGGCCCACGTTGGCCCAGAAGCGGGCACTGTGGTTCATTTCGAGGATATGCGCCAACTCGTGGGCCACCACGTAATCGACCAGCGGCAGCGAGAAGTGCATCAGCTTCCAGTTCAGGCGGATGGTGCGCTCTGCGGTGCAGGAGCCCCAGCGCGTGTCGGCGGAGGACAGCGAGAAGCCGGCATACTGCACGCCCAGGCGCGCTGCATACAGGTCCAGGCGCTGTTGGAACAGGCCTTCGGCTTGCGCCTTGTACCAGTTCTTCACGCGTTCCTTGAGCAGCTGCTCGGTGGCGCCTTGCACCAGTCCCATGGACAGCTCCATCGCCACCGGGTTGAACTCGGTGCGGTTGCGTGGCGCCTGATAGAGGCGCAGCGTGATTTCTTCGCCGAGGTAGGGCAGCCTGGCGCCGTCGTCCCATACGATGGGCGGCTTTTCCAAGCGTGCGGCGCGGCGCTGGCGGCGTTCGTCGAGCTTGGACAGGATCCAGTGCTGCTTGGCCCGGATAGCGTTGTCGATATCGGCCAGCGAGCAGCGCTTCGGCGCAGTGACATGCAGGCCGTTGTCGTCGACAGTGAAACCGATCGAGTGGCGCGCAGAGCGCTTCAGCACATATTCGAGGATGTATTCGCCGACCAGTAGTTGACGCTTGTCCTGGTCGCCGGTGAGCTGCGGGGAAGTCGGTTCAGGGCGGCGCAGCTGCACCGGTGGGCGCAGCAGGTTCACTGCCGCGGGAGCGGGAACGGGAAAGGGGGAAGAAGGCGCGGCCGCTGGCGGCGGCGCCTCCTGTTGCGCTTCAGCCTTTTCGGCTAGCCAGCGCTGTAGGCGTGGGGCGAAATGACGCGCATTTCTGATTCGATCCACTGTTCCACCTGTTCCATCAATTCGTCCGGAGTTTTACCTTCCGACGAAATTGGTTTTCCCACCGACACCGTAATGGTGCCCGGTTTCTTGATAAAGGAATTCTTTGGCCAGCATTCGCCGGAGTTCAGCGCGATCGGCACGACCACAGCGCCGGTCTCCACTGCCAGGCGTGTGCCGCCGCTCTTGTATTTGCCCTGCTGGCCGACCGGAATGCGAGTCCCTTCCGGGAACATAATAATCCATTGGCCGTCTTTGAGTCGACGCTTGCCGTGTGCAACAACAGATTTGAATGCGTTCTTGCCTTGTTTGCGATCGATCGGGATCATGCGCAGCAGCGCGATGCCCCAGCCGAAGAAGGGGATGTACAGGATTTCTTTCTTGAACACGAACACCAGCGGGCGTGGCAGGTTTGCCAGCAAGAAGATGGTCTCCCATGCCGACTGGTGCTTGGACAGGATGATCGCCGGCGCATCCGGGAAGTTCTCGTAGCCCTTGAACTGGTAGTTAATGCCGCAGATCCATTTGGCGCACCAGATCATGAAGACATTCCAGCGCGAAGTCACGAAATAGCGTTTGTTGTATGGCAGCGGCGCTGCCAGCATGCAGACTCCCGACCAAATGATGGTGGCAACCACCATCAGCAACGTGAACACGAGGGAACGCAGGAACAGAACGAAATTACGCAACGACAGTCTCCAGTTATTCTGATTTCAAGATGTGATCAACGGTGGCGGCCAGGTCGGGGAAGACCTGGGTGCCGGGCGGCAGGCCGCCGGTGGCATGGGTCTTCTCGCCTTTGCCGGTCAATACCAGGAAAGGCACGCAGCCGCTAATGAAGCCTGCTTGCAGGTCGCGCAGCGAATCGCCGACGGTTGGCACGCCTTTCAGGCTGATTTCGAAGCGCTTCGAGATTTCCGTGAACATGCCAGGTTTTGGTTTGCGGCAGTCGCAGTTGTCGGCCGCAGCGTGCGGGCAGAAGAAGATGGCGTCGATATCGGCGCCAACCTGCTGCGCCAGGCGGTGCAGCTTCTGGTGGATCGCATTCAGGGTGTTGATGTCGAAGTACTGGCGGGCGATGCCCGACTGGTTCGACGCGATCACCACGCGATAACCCGCCTGGTTCAGGCGGGCGATCGCTTCCAGCGAGCCGGGGATGGGGATCCATTCGTCGGGGGACTTGATGAAGTCCGGCGAGTCGTGGTTGATCACCCCATCGCGGTCCAGGATGATGAGCTTTGTCGGCTGGCTTTGTGGCATATCAGGCAGCCAGCTTGGAGATGTCCGCTACGCGGTTCATCATGCCGTGCAGGGACGACAGCAGCGCCAGGCGGTTGTTGCGCAGGGCGATGTCTTCGGCCATGACCATCACGTCGTTGAAGAAGGCGTCGACTTCTTCCTTCAGTTGCGCCAACGTTTTGAGCGTGGCGCTGAAGTCGCCCTTGGCCCATGCGGCATCCACTTCCGGCGCTACGCGGCCCATGGCGGCGTGCAGGGCCTTTTCTGCGGCGTCCTGCAGCAGCTCGGCCTTGACGGTGCTCGCCTGTGCCAGCGCTTCCTCGTTCTTCTTCAGGATGTTGGTGATGCGCTTGTTGGCGCCGGCCAGAGAGACCGATTCCGGCAGGGCGGCGAAGGCTTGCACGGCCTCCAGGCGCTGCACGATGTCATCCAGGCGGTCAGGGTTCTGCGCCACGACGGCTTCGATCTCGTTCACGCTGAAGCCGCGTTCGCGCAGCATGCCGCGCAGGCGGTCCAGCATGAAGGCGGCAACTTCGGCGGTTGGATCCTTGAAGTTCGGCACGGCCACGAATTGCTGCGCGGCGTCGCCCAGCAGCGCGGAGATGGACAGCGGCAGGCGCTTTTCCACCAGCATGCGCAGCACGCCGAGGGCGTGGCGGCGCAGCGCGAACGGGTCCTTGTCGCCGGTTGGCTGCAGGCCGATGGCCCAGATGCCGACCAGGGTTTCGACCTTGTCGGCCAGCGCCACGGCGGTGCCGGTGGCGGTGGACGGCAGGTTGTCGCCGGCGAAGCGCGGCTGGTAGTGCTCGGAAGCGGCCAGTGCGACTTCTTCGTGCTCGCCATCGTGGCGTGCGTAGTAGGTGCCCATGATGCCTTGCAGCTCAGGGAATTCGCCCACCATATCGGTCAGCAGGTCGGCCTTGGACAGGCGTGCGGCGCGGTCGGCCAAGGCCTTGTCGCCGCCGATGCGGCCGGCAATGGCTGCTGCCAGCGAGGTGACGCGCTCGGAGCGTTCGGCTTGGGTGCCCAGCTTATTGTGGTAGACCACGTTCTTCAGCAGCGGCAGGCGCGATTCCAGCGACTTCTTCTTGTCCTGTTCGAAGAAGAACTTGGCGTCGGACAGGCGCGGGCGCACCACGCGCTCGTTGCCGCCAATGATGGCGGCCGGGGTGTCGGTTGCAATGTTCGACACGATCAGGAAGCGCGAGCGCAGCTTGCCGTTGGCGTCGGTCAGGGCGAAGTATTTCTGGTTGGTCTGCATGGTGAGAATCAGGCATTCCTGCGGCACAGCCAGGAATTCTTCCTCGAAGTGGCATTCGTACACGACTGGCCATTCGACCAGGGACGACACTTCTTCCAGCAGCGCTTCGGGCATCAGGACCTGGTCGGCGCCGGCCTTTTGCAGCAGTGCGGTGCGAATCGCTTCTTTACGTGCGTCGAAGCCGGCTACCACTTTGCCGGCATCTGCCAGGGTGGCGGCATACGCTTCGGCGTTGGCAACGGTGACTTCGCGCTTGCCCGGTTCGGTCAGGAAGCGGTGGCCCTCGGTCTTGTTCGATGCGGTCAGGCCCAGCAAGGTCAATGGCAGCACGTCGGCGCCATGCAAGGCGATCAGCGCGTGGGCCGGGCGCACGAATTGCACGGTCTCGCCGTCCGGACGCTGGTAGCTCATGACTTTAGGGATAGGCAGCTTGGCGATGGTTTCTTCCAGCGCTGCTTGTGCGCCCGCTTGCAGGGCGGAGCCGGCGGCCTGCTTGGTGTAAAAGAAGCTTTCGGCTTTGCCGTCCTGGGCGCGTTCCATATCGGCCACGGCGACGTGGGCCAGGCCCATGGCGGCCAGCTTCTTGGTCAGCGGCGCGGTCGGGTTGCCGTCGGCGTCCAGCGCGATGGCGACCGGCAGGATCTTTTCGCGGACTTGCTTGTCTGGCGAGGTACCACGCACCTTGGTGATGGCCACGGCCAGGCGGCGCGGGGTGGCGTAGGCGGTGGCGACGCTGTCCTCTTCCAGGAAGTCGCGCGATTTCAGGCCGTTGACGATGCCAGCGGCGAAAGCGGCGCCCAGCTTGGACAGCGCTTTCGGCGGCAGTTCTTCGGTCAGCAGTTCGATGAGCAGGGTCTGATTCATGTTCGGTATTCTTTTATTTGGCGACCATTGGGAAGCCGAGGCGTTCGCGGGACTCGTAGTAGGCCTGGGCGACCATGCGCGACAGGGTGCGCACGCGGCCGATGTAGGCAGCGCGCTCGGTCACGGAAATGGCGCCGCGGGCGTCCAGCATATTGAAACTGTGCGAAGCTTTCATGATCTGCTCGTAGGCTGGCAGTACCAGTTGCAGCTCGATCAGGCGCTTGGCTTCGGATTCGTGGTTGGCGAATTGCGCGAACAGCAGGTCGGTGTTGGCGTGCTCGAAGTTGTAGGTCGATTGCTCCACTTCGTTCTGGTGGAACACGTCGCCGTATTTCAGCTGCTTCTTCTGGCCGTCCTCTTCCCACTCGGTCCAGACCAGGTCATAGACGTTCTCCACGCCTTGCAGGTACATGGCCAAGCGCTCGACGCCATAGGTGATCTCGCCCAGCACAGGCTTGCAATCGAGGCCGCCCACTTGCTGGAAGTAGGTGAACTGGGTCACTTCCATGCCGTTCAGCCAGACTTCCCAGCCCAGGCCCCAGGCGCCCAGGGTTGGGCTTTCCCAGTCGTCTTCCACGAAGCGCACGTCGTTCTGTTTCAGGTCCAGGCCCAGTGCGGACAGGGAGCCCAGGTACAGGTCCAGAATATTTTCCGGGGCCGGCTTCAGGACCACCTGGTATTGGTAGTAGTGCTGCAGGCGGTTCGGGTTTTCGCCGTAGCGGCCGTCTTTCGGGCGGCGGGACGGTTGGACGTAGGCCGCGCGCCAAGGCTCAGGACCGATTGCACGCAGGAAAGTACCGGTGTGGAAGGTGCCCGCGCCGACTTCCATGTCGTACGGCTGGAGCAATGCGCAGCCCTGCTTGTCCCAGTAGGTTTGCAGGGTCAGGATAATTTGTTGAAATGTCAGCATCGTGGTCGTTGGTGGCGCCTTGGCGCGAGCGTTATCGGTTCGCTAAAACGGCTCATTTTAGCGGGTTTTGCCGTGAACCTGTAGAGTTTCCCCGGATCGGCAGGGTGTTTGATCCATATCAAAGCTCAGGCTCGCTGACCGAACCGGCGTCGAGCCGGGGCGTCCAAGCTATATGGATACCCCAAACGCCGACTATGACTCGGTCTGGAAACAGGCGATTGAGCTCTACTGGCCTGATTTCACGGAACTTTTCCTACGCGAGAAGTGGGGAAGTCGTTCCGCCAGCGCGGATTTGCGGAACGCATGTTTGTTTGCCAATACCGACTTTACGACCAGTTCCGGTTACCGGTGCGCAGTATCGCGATTCTTGGAGACTGTAGCCCAACCTGGCGGCCAAGCCGATTCGAGCTCGCTGCCGGCAATTCCCGCACGACGTTCGAATTCGAGACCATCAAGTTACGTGATTTTGAAAGCTGTCTGGAAGAGCTACTCCTTAGCGATAACGTTTTTGCCTGGCTGGTTGTAGCCCATCTATTTACCCTGCGAACTCGCGGGGAACCTTTAGAACGTGCGATTGTCAAAGACAAACTGCTGACGGGACTGCGCAACTGTGGTTGGCCGCGAAACAAGTTCCTTGACGCTTACGATCTAATTGACCGGATGATGACTTTGCCAAATTCCCTGCAAGCTGAGTTGGAAGTGCAGCAGCAAACTTTCGAAGGGAGGAGTGAAATGGCTTGGAAATATTTATGGCAAGAGCGCGCTGAACAGCGCGGCGAAGCTCGAGGAGAAGCTCGAGGAGAAGCTCGAGGAGAAGCTCGAGGAGAAGCTCGAGGAGAAGCAATTGGGGAAGCTCGAGGGGAGGCGCGTGGTGAAGCTCGTGGTGAAGCCCGTGGCGTAGTTCTTGGGCGACTGGAGACGCTGAAAAAAATGGTCTGCGCTTTGCTCGAAACGCGCTTCGGGCCACTCGATGATGGCACGCGAGAGAAGGTTAATTCGGGTTCGCAGGATGAATTGCAGCGCTGGTGCCTGGCGGTGGTGACCGCCAGGACCATTGACGAGGTCTTTTAGCCGCGTGGCTTACGTGACCAGAGCCAGGCGGCCCCGATCGACAGGACTGCGAGGGCGAGGAAGAGCTTGTTCTGAAGCTTGATGTAAGGCGTGTCTCCGGACATGCCTTGCACCGTTGCGCTCAGGACGCCCGGCTGACGGTAAGGCAGGGCGTGCGCGACTTCACCGCGCGGGGAGATCACGACCGTGGCGCCGCTGTTGGTGGCGCTCAGCATCGGGCGGCCGGTTTCCAGCGAGCGCATTTGCGACATCTGCAAGTGCTGCGGGATGGCGATCGATTCGCCGTACCAGGCCAGCTCGGATACATTCAGCATCACGGTCGCGCCGGTCAGCGAAATCTGTTCCGCGATTTCCTCTCCAAACACATTCTCGTAGCAGATATTCGGCAGCACCTTCTGGTCCTTCACCCGGAATGGCGCCTGGATCACCGCGCCACGCGTCTGGTCGCCCAGCGGAATCTGCATCAGGTTGGTGAACCAGCGGAAGCCGGTCGGAATGAACTCTCCGAATGGCACCAGGTGGTGCTTGTCGTAGCGGTAGGCGCGCTCGGACAGCGTTGGTGGCAAGCCAAGCACGCTATTGGAGTATTCCACACCATTGGTCATCGGGATGCCCAGCACGATATGGCTGCCGGTGCGGCGCGCGAACTGGCCGTAGGCGTCCAGGTAGCCTGGCGGGAGCTGGGAGGCAAATAGCGGAACACCCGTCTCGGGAATCGCAATCAAGTCGGCCGGAGCAGAAGTCACCACTTGCTGGTACATGCCCAGGATAGCACCGAGATGCCTGGCATCGAACTTGTTCTCCAGCGGCACATTGCCCTGTACCAGGCGTACCGAGAGCGGCTTGCCGGAAGGCGCAGTCCATTCGATGCGGCCCAGCGCAAAACCGCCGATCCAGATTGCCGCCACCAGCGCGATAGCCTTGTAGCGGAACGGGTGCATCAGCAGCGGCAAGGCGCCGGCCGTGATGGCGGCGAGCCAGCTGATGCCGTACACGCCTAGTACCGGTGCATAACCAGCCAGCGGCGAAGTGTTGTGCGCATAGCCCGCCGTCACCCAAGGGAAACCGGTGAACAGCCAGCCGCGCATGAATTCGAACAAGGCCCAGCACGCCGGCAACACCAACAGCGCGGCGGCAGGCAAGGGCAGAGGCCAGCGCTTGCGAAGCCAGGCGGTAGCACCCATGGCACCCGCAGCGTACAGGGCCATCGCCGCGGCCAGCAGGGCGATGGAAATCGCAGCCAGCGGCGCCGGCATGCCGCCGAAACGGTTGATCGCGATATACAGCCAATGGAAACCAGCGAGGCACCAGCCAAAGCCGAAAGCCCAGCCCACCAGGGCGGAGGCGCGCACGCCATCGGCGCGCAAGGCCTGGTACACGAGCACGGCGAGGGAAAGAATTTGCAGCGGCCACCAGCCGAACGGGGCGAACGCAAACACACCGGCCGCGCCGGCGACGGCGGCGATCAGCATGCGGCTACGGGTAGAGCGGGGCGCGGCAGGCGCTTCGCCTGCCTTGGTCTTACGCCAGCGCATCAGTCCTGCTCGTCCACGGCGGCTGGCAGTTTTTCAACAGTCAGCACATGGACCTGGCGCGCATCGGCGCGCAGCACTTCAAAGCGCAGGTTGGCGATGTCGAAGGTATCGCCCTTGTGTGGCATGCGGCCCAGGTGCTTGGCTACCAGGCCGCCGATGGTGTCGACATCCTCGTCGGCCAGGTCGGCGTCCAGTTCTTCGTTGAACTGTTCCAGCTCGGTCAACGCCTTGACGCGCCAGCGCGGGCCGATCTTGCCTTCCTTGATGGAGAGGATATTGTCTTCTTCTTCATCGAAATCGTATTCATCTTCGATATCGCCGACGATCTGCTCCAGCACGTCTTCGATGGTGATCAGCCCGGCTACGCCGGAGTACTCATCGACCACGATGGCCATATGGTTATGGTTGGCGCGGAAGTCGCGCAACAGCACGTTCAGGCGTTTCGATTCCGGGATGAAGATCGCCGGGCGCAGCATGTCGCGCACGTCGAAAGATTCTTCCGCGTAGTAGCGCAGCAGGTCCTTGGCCAGCAGGATGCCGACCACCTTGTCGCGCTCACCTTCGATGGCAGGGAAGCGCGAGTGGGCTGTTTCCAGCACCAGCGGGATCCATTCCTCGATCGGCTTGGTGATATCGATGACATCCATCTGCGAGCGCGGGATCATGATGTCGCGCGCCGACAAGTCCGAGACCTGGAACACGCCTTCGATCATCGACAGCGCATCGGCGTCGATCAGGTTGCGTTCATGGGCGTCGTGCAGGACTTCAAGCAGCTCCGAGCGGCTCTCGGGCTCAGGGGAAATCAGGGCGGTGAGTCGCTCGAACAGCGACCGGTGTGGTTTAGCGTCATTCCTGACGCTACTAGAGTGCTCTTGCATAATTGGCATTAAAGCCGTTGTTCCGAAGTGCTATAGCATACACTAAACAGCCGAGTACCGGCCGAAATTATCAGATTGGAAACTCATGCAGATCAGTGCAGTCACCTATGGCTCCGACCAGTGCGGGCTCGTTTGCGCATACCTGTTCGGGCGTGGCCCGCAACCGGTGCCGATCGAAGCGTCTGAGGCCGAACAATGGCTGCATGAAACGGCCAGTCCGCCCGGTGAATTCATTTGGCTGCATTTCAACCTTGCCAACACCGCCAGCGAAAAATGGATGCGCGAACATGCGGTGCTTGCTAATGAATACTACGACAGCCTGCACGAGGAGGGCGCGCGCTCGACACGCATCGAACAGGCCGACGATACGCTGGTGGCGGTGGTCAACGACGTGTTGCGCGACTTCAGCTTCGAGCCCTCGGATATTTCCAGCGTCTGCCTGAGCGTGGACAGGCGCCTGGTGGTCAGCGCGCGCCGCAAGCCGCTACAGGCGGTGGAGCGTTTGCGGCAAGCCGTGCTCGGCGGGGAAAACCTGGTGTCCAGCGTGGTCCTGCTGACCCACCTGTTACGCGACCAGGCCGACGTGCTGACCCGCATCGTGCGCGATGCCACGAGCAAGGTCGATCGCATCGAAGACAACCTCCTGTCGGGCAAGCTGAAATTCAAGCGCGCCGACCTTGGCGCCTTGCGGCGGGTGCTTGTGCGCCTGCAAAGGCTGCTTGCACCTGAACCTGCGGCGCTTTTCCGGCTGCTGCAACGGCCGCCGTCATGGGCCAGCGATGCCGATCGCCAGGAGCTGCGCGAGTCGACCGAGGAGTTTGCCGTGGTGCTGAACGACATGGCGGCGCTGCAGGAACGCATCAAATTGCTGCAGGAAGAGATTGCGGCCCTGGCCAGCGAGGCCAATAACCGCAGCCTCTATGTGTTGACCATCGTGACCGTGCTGGCGCTGCCGATCAATATCATTGCCGGCCTGCTCGGGATGAACGTGGGTGGCGTTCCGCTGGCGGAAGATAAATCCGGCTTCTGGATCATCGCCGGCATTGTGGCGCTGTTCACCGTGGTAGCCGGCGCCTGGTTATTTCGACAGCGAAACGATTAATATGGATCGGCGTAACCGAGGCCGGTGACGATCTCGGTTTCGATGCCTTCCATCTCGGCCGCTTCTTCGTCGTCTTCGTGGTCGTAGCCCTGGGCGTGCAGCACGCCGTGTACGATCAGGTGGGCGGTGTGCTCCTCCACGGATTTCTTCTGCTCGGCCGCTTCACGCTGCAGCACGTCGGTGCAGAGGATAATGTCGGCGCGGGTCGGTTCGTCTTCCGCCACGTCTTCGCCTTCGTTGTAGGCAAAGGTCAGCACATTGGTGGCGTAGTCCTTGCCGCGGTAGTCGCGGTTCAGTTCCTGGCCTTCCTCAGCATCGACGAAGCGGATGGTCAACTCCGCCGGCGCGAACAAGGCGGCCTTGACCCATTTGCGGATCATCGGGCGGGTGATTTCTTCCTGCAGGCGCGGGTCGGCGTATTGGACGGACAGGGTCAGCTTATTTTTTTCGGACATTGCGCACGGCTTTCACAGCGGGTTTGACGGTTTGCAGCAGCGGAGCGATTTCGGCGCTGGCTTCCTGCGAGCTTTCATAGGCGTCGACAATGCGCGCCACCAGCGGATGGCGCACCACGTCGGCGCTGGAGAACTGGCTGAAGGCGATGCCGCGCACATTGCGCAGCACATGCATGGCATCGACCAGGCCGGACCTCTGGTGCTTGGCCAGGTCGATCTGGGTGACGTCGCCCGTCACCACGGCCTTGCTGCCGAAGCCGATACGGGTCAGGAACATCTTCATCTGTTCGACGGTGGTGTTCTGAGCCTCGTCCAGGATGACGAAGGCGTGGTTCAGCGTGCGGCCGCGCATGTATGCCAGCGGCGCGATCTCGATCACCTGCTTCTCGAACATCTTCTGCGTGCGGTCAAAGCCGAGCAGGTCGTACAGCGCGTCGTACAGGGGACGCAGGTATGGGTCGACTTTCTGCGCCAGGTCGCCCGGCAGGAAGCCCAGGCGTTCGCCCGCTTCCACTGCAGGGCGGGTCAGGATGATGCGCTTGACCGCGTCGCGTTCCAGCGCATCGACGGCGCAGGCCACGGCGAGATAAGTCTTGCCGGTACCGGCAGGGCCGACGCCGAAGCTGATGTCGTGGTCGAGGATGTTGCGCAGGTAGCGGATCTGGTGCGGCGTGCGGCCGCGGAGGTCGTTGCGGCGCGTCTTCAGCACAGGACTGGTGATATCCGGCTCGTGGAAGGGCGGCTCTTCACCGGCTGGGACGAAATCGTCCTGCGCCTCGTTGGCGCGCTGTTCGACCAGGGCCAGTTGCACCTCTTCCACCGGCACCACTTTATCGGCGACCTCGTAGAAGCGTTCAAGGATGGCGACTGCGCGTTCTGCATTGGTGCCGCTGACGATGAACTTCTCGCCGCGGCGGAAAATGGTCACGTCCAGCGCGGCCGAAATCTGGCGTAGGTTTTCATCGAGCGGTCCACACAGGTGGGCCAGGCGCGTGTTGTCCAGCGGTTCTGGAACGAAGTAGTGCGGTTGCACCGGGGTTTTTGTTTTCAAAGGTTCGCTTCTCCGCGCAGGGAGTAATCCAGGCTTTCAGTGATGCGCACGCTGACCATCCGGCCGATCAGTGACTGCGCATTGGCGCCGCCGTCGAAATGGACGGTGCGGGTATTGCTGGCGCGGCCCTGCATGTCATTGCCGCCGCGCTTGGATGGGCCTTCCACCAGCACCTGCATGGTCATGCCGACCATGGCGGCGCTGTGGCGCTTGGTGTTCCCGTCGAACAGGGCTTGCAGGCGTTGCAGGCGGGCCGATTTCACTTCGGCCGGCGTGTCGTCGGATAGGTTGGCGGCCGGCGTGCCGGGACGCTTGCTGAAGATGAAGCTGAAGCTGTTGTCGAAATCGACGTCCTGCACCAGCTTATACATCGCTTCGAAATCCTCGTCCGTCTCGCCGGGGAAGCCGACGATAAAGTCGGAGGAGATCACCACGTTCGGGCGCACCGCGCGCACTTTGCGGATGATGGATTTGTATTCCAGCGCCGTGTAGCCGCGCTTCATGGCACCCAGGATCTTGTCCGAGCCATGCTGGGCCGGCAGGTAGAGCTGGTCGGCCAGTTTGGGAATGCGGGCATAGCAGTCGATCAGGCGCTGCGTGAATTCTTTTGGATGGCTGGTGACGAAGCGGATACGCTCAATGCCCGGAATCTCGGCCACGTATTCAATCAGCATGGCGAAATCGGCGATGCCGCCGTCGGCGGTCTCGCCACGGAAAGCGTTCACGTTCTGGCCAAGAAGCATGACTTCCTTCACGCCCTGCGCGGCCAGGCCGGCGACTTCGGTCAGCACGTCCTCGAAACGGCGCGACACTTCCTCGCCGCGGGTGTAAGGCACCACGCAGTAGGAACAGTACTTGGAGCACCCTTCCATGATGGAGACGTAAGCGAAAGCGCCTTCCACGCGCGCCGGCGGCAGGTGGTCGAACTTCTCGATTTCAGGGAAGCTGATGTCGATTTGCGGCTTGCCGGACTGGCGGCGCAGCTCGATCATCTTCGGCAAGCGGTGCAAGGTCTGCGGGCCGAACACCACGTCCACCAGCGGCGCGCGCTTGACGATGGCTTCGCCTTCCTGCGAGGCGACGCAGCCGCCCACGCCGATCACCAGTTCAGGCTTGGCTTGCTTGAGCTTCTTGAAGGTTCCCAGGTCCGAAAACACCTTCTCCTGTGCCTTTTCGCGCACGGAACAGGTGTTAAGGAGGATAACGTCGGCGTCTTCCGGGGATTCGGTGCGTACCAGCCCCTCGGACGCGCCGAGCAGGTCTGCCATCTTGTCCGAGTCGTACTCGTTCATCTGGCAACCGAAGGTTTTGATAAATACTTTTTTCTGCATACCTGCAAGTTTACCGTAAATCGCCATCCCGCCCTTGAAATCGGCCCCCACGGGCTCTAGAGTTAAAAAAGCATGTTTTGCCGGGAGACCGTCATGGCTATCAGTGGAGTGGGGGCGACCACCCCGAATTTCCAGCAAGTCGACAATGCCGCCGCCGAGCGCCGCCTGGAAGAGCAACGCCAGCAGCGTATTGACGAGCAGCGTATCCGTGACGAGCAGGTCGCCCGAACCGAGCGCGCCACGACTCAGGCCGCGGAGGCGCGCCGCACCGAACAATCCCAGGCAGCCGAGCAGCAGGACTTCCTTACTCGACAGCAATTACTGGCCCAAAATGCGCAAGCCAACCGCCCTACGCCTGGCACGCCGGCGCCCGGTAGCATTATTTCCGTTACCGCCTGAAATATCCTTGCATCATAATTTCCTGTGGTTCTTTCGTGCGACACAGTAAAAGTGACTGTGGTGAAATGGCATTGTTGTCAAGATTTTCGGCAAATCATCGCCAAGTCTTGATGTTGAACAAGGTTCGCTTCGTTGTGCGGCATGAGAATTTGCCAATACAGCAGGGCCTTCCTCAACACTCCACTGTCAAGAGAGGATCATCATGACACACCACGCTCTCGCTTCGCAGGAAAGCTATAACCCGAACCACCTGCTCGACATCCTGCTCGGCAAAATGCAATTGAAGAACGATGCTGCGCTGTCTCGTATGCTGGAAGTTGCTCCGCCTGTCATCAGCAAGATCCGCCACCACCGCTTGCCGGTCGGCGCCTCGCTGCTGATCCGCATGCACGAAGTGACCGGAATGAGCATCCGCGAGCTGCGTGACCTGATGGGCGACCGCCGCACCAAGTACCGCCTGTCCGATGCGCAAGGCCGTCCGAAACCTGACGACAAACCGCTCGGCGCCGCGACGCAGGGCGGCATGCCGCAGGCCAGCGCGCACTAAGCACCTCGCACCAAGCGCTAAGCCATCAGCAACATCGCAATTTCTTCGAATTGCAGTTCCGTTTCGCGGAACAGGTGCAGGCAGGTATCATCGCTCAGGTTGAGTGCTTTCCAGGCCACGGGGGAAACGGACGGCACCATGTCGTCCGGTTTCTTTGCCAGGTCCAGCGCATGCACTACGGCGTCTGCCACGTGGATGATGGCTGCCAAGAAGCCGGCGCCCACCTTGCCTGGATCATGATGGCCGGCGATCGCCAGCTGCATGGTGTCTGAAAAATTCCAATGCTCCGCCAATGCCAGGCCGGCTTCGACGTGGTCGATGCCCAGCACTGCGCGTTCCGCATCGAGTGTGTAGCAATCGTTCGCCTGCTGGTAGGCGATGACCTGCGCGTATTCCTGCGGGAAGCTCGACACCAGCACCAGTCGGCCAATATCGTGCAATAAGCCTGCGGTGAAGGCGTAATCCTGGTTGAAGCGCACATGGCGCGCCAGCACTTTCGAGCAGGCCGCAGTGGCAATCGAATGACGCCAGAACATGCTGTGGTCAAAGCCGGCGCACTGCTTGCCGGTAAAGCAGCCGGTGACCGCGGCAGCCGTGATCAGGTTGCGCGTACTCTGAAAGCCAAGGAAGGTAATCGCCTGCTGGATCGTGGTCACCTTGACCTGCAATCCGAACAGGGAGGAATTGGCCAGGCGCAGCGTCTTGGCGGTCAGCGCCTGGTCGTGCGAGACTTTCTTGGCCAGTATGGTGATGTCGACGTCTTCCTGGTCGATGCTGTTCAAGAGTTCCATCACCACGGCGGGCAGCGAGGGCAGGTCCTCCAGGTTATTCACCACGTCGTCGTATGTGAGCGGCAGGCTCATGCAGCCTCCTTGCCAACGCGGAACTCTGTGACCAGCGCGCGCAGCGACTGGCTGGCCGAGTCTTCGATATCGTCCGGGTCGTGGCGGCGGAACAGCACGGCAATGCGCGCCAATGCGGCTTCGCGTTCGGCCTCGGTTTGTACGGGATCGGGCGGCGAATCGTCCACCACCGCAAGCGATTCGATGCCGTGACCCGGCATGCGCTCCAACATTTTTTCGGTCAGCACGGCGCCGGCTGGCAGCAGGACCTGGCCCTGCTTGTCGAGCAGTTCATCGGATAAGACCATGCCGGGCTGGACTTCGGCCAGGGGCAGGTGGCGGTAAGTACCCGTCATTTTTATTCTCCCAGGTAAGTACAACTGATCTTACCTCAGTGCCGCCAAGTCATCACCCTTAAAATCTTGCCAAGCGACACTGCATCCCGTACATTGGTGGGAATTCGGGGAGGGAGTGAATGTTTGGTATTCAAGGCCGGCTGACTGCACTGTTCGTGGTGATCGTCACCGTTGTGCTGGGCATTTCGGGCACTTACGCACAATACAGCCTGGGCCATGAACTGGAAGTGGCCAACCAACGTCTACGCGAAGGCGTGCTGACCCGCCTGCAAACCAGCCTCCCGTCCGCCCTTTGGGACCTTGATAAGGCCAAAGTCGACAATATCGTCGCAGCGGAAATGCTGCCGCCCGAGCTGGTGGCCATCCGCGTCTACGACACCTCCGTCGGCCTGTTCTCCGGCAAACGCCGCAAAGAAGATGGCAGCATCGTCCCGATCGAATCCGAAACCACTGTGCTGGGTGCTCCCGTGGTGGCCGACCTGGCCTACCGCGATGCCGGCGCCGCCGGCAGTGCGCTGAAGCCCGTCATCGTCGGCCGCGTGGTGGTCAATTTCAGCCGCGCCCAGATCGATGCCACGCTGGCGGCCGAAGTGCGCCGCAAAGTGGTGGAAGTCCTGACCCTGGACTTGATCCTGGTGGTGGCGCTGGCGCTTTCCCTGCGCATCGTGTTCGACCCGCTGAAGAAACTGCGCGACGGCCTGTTTGAACTGGCGACGCGTGGTTCCGACGAAGTGGAAGAACTGCCCGAAAAGCGCAGCGATGAACTAGGCGACGTGATTCGAGGCTTCAACGCCATCCAGCGCAAGGTGAAATCGATCATCAAGCGCACGCGCGAGGCGGAAGACCTGGCGCGCCGCTCGGCACAGGAAACGGCGCAGGCGCTGGACGACCTGCAGCGCACGCAGGAATCGCTGTTGCAGGCAGAACGCCTGGCATCGCTTGGCTCCCTGGTGGCCGGTGTGGCGCACGAAATCAATACCCCGGTCGGCATTGCGCTCACCAGCGCCTCGGTGCTGATGGACGCCACGACCACGGTCAACGAATCCATGAAAATGGGCCAGGTGAAGAAATCCGAGATCCAGAAATACATCGAGACGGCCGGCGAAAGCGCCCGCCTGATCATGAACAATGCCTACCGCGCCGCGCACCTGATCCACAGCTTCAAGCAGATCGCGGTGGACCAGGTCAGCGAAGCACGCCGCCGCTTCGAGCTGAAGGAATACATTGGCGAGGTGGTATCGAGCTTGCAGCCCAAGCTGAAGAAAACCCGCATCGTGGTGGAGATCAACTGTCCCGACGATATTGTGCTCGACAGCTATCCCGGCGCACTGGCCCAGGTCATCACCAACCTCACGCTGAACTGCGTTGAACACGCCTTCGAGCCGGACGGCGCGGGCAATATCAACATCAACGTGCTCCCCGATGGCGACATGATCGAGATGCAGGTTGTCGACAACGGCAAGGGCATCGCTCCCGACATGCTGGACAAGGTCTTCGACCCCTTCGTCACCACGCGGCGCGGGCAGGGCGGCACCGGCCTTGGCCTGAACATCGTGTTCAACCTGATCGTCAAACAATTCGGCGGCAATATTTCCGTCAACAGCACGCTCGGCAAGGGCGCCAGCTTCATTCTGCGCATCCCGCGCGTGACCCCGAGCGACGAAGCCGACGGCCAGCATCCCGACGCGCCCCTGCACGAACGCACCGCGAGCTGAGCGCCGCCATTGCTGTATCTGCCGCATACTTCCCCGATGCAGGGAGGAATGTCATGAGAAAACAGCGCCTTATCGCCTTGCTGCGTGGCATTAATGTCGGACGCGCAAAACGCGTTGCGATGGCTGACTTGCGCAAGGTGCTGAGCGATATAGGTTATGACGACGTGCGCACGCTGCTCAACAGCGGAAACGTGGTCTTTGATTGCAACTCCGCAGATGCGGCGGACTGTGCCGCGCGCATCGAAGAAGCCTTGGTGCTGAAGCTGGGCGTGCCGGCCAAAGTCACGGTCATCGAAGCTGAGCAGTTGGCGGAAATCGTCAAGGAAAACAGCTTGCAGGGCGTGGCGGACGACAACTCGCGTCTGCTGGTGGCCGTCCTCAACAAGCCCAAGGAAGACCGCGGCAAGCTGGAACCGCTGGCGCGCCAGAGCTGGCAGCCGGAGGCTTTTGCGCTGGGGCACCACGCGGCCTACATCTGGTGCCCGGACGGAGTACTGGCCAGCCGCGCCGCAGCTGCCATGGGCAAGGCACTAGGCGATGGTGTCACTTCGCGCAATTGGAGCACCATCAGCAAGCTCAATTCAATGGCAAATTCATAATTTAGTTGCGATTTCGCTACTTTAGTTGCATCCTTCCTTGTAGGGGCGCACATCCAGCGTCTAGAATCGGGTGTTCACAATTTTGTCAGACCGGTAATGAAAATGAATGACACGCTGCGCGGCGTCCTGATTCTTGGCGCCGTGGTTTTGGTCCTGGTAATTGGCGGCTTTGCGATTGCCGACAATGGCTGGCAGAAAGTCAGCTGCATCGGGCGCGCCATCGCCAGCGGCGTCGCCTTCAGCAATATCCACAGCGTGTGCGGTCTGTAAACCAGCCTTCCTTACCAGTTGCCGGCTGAGCCGCCATCGTCCACGGTCAGGATATGGCCGGAGATGAAGGTGGAATCAGTCAGGTAGAGCACAGCGTCGGCAATATCCTGCGCCGAACCCAGTCGATGGGTCGGCACCAGTCCTTTCAGGAATTCCTGGGTGCCCGCGTCGGTGCTGTGCAACGGCGTGCTGATAATGCCCGGCGCCACAGCATTCACCTTGATGTTCTTGCTTGCCAGCTCAAGCGCCAGGGCACGCGTCGCCATGTTCAGGCCACCTTTGATCAGCACCGGCAGCAGGGCCGTGGCTTTGGCCGGAGTCACGCCCAGGCTGGCCGTGATGTTGACAATGTGGCCGCCGCCGTTTGCCTCCATATGGCGAATCGCTTCCTGCGCCGGGAACAGGAAACCCTTCAGGTTGGTCGCCACGATGGCGTCGGTATCGTCTTCGGTGTAATCGATGGCCGGTTTGGCGATGAAGATGCCTGCGTTGTTGACCAGAATATCCACTTTGCCGAAGCGGGCGTTTGCCTGCTCGAACAGGGCCTTGGCCGTTTCCGGTGCGGCGATATCGCCTGCCACGGGCAGGAAGTTGGCTGGATTGCCCAGGTGGGCCGCTGCGGTTTGCAGGCGGTCCATGGTGCGGGCGTTGCCGACGACGTTGTAGCCGCGCGCCAGGTAAGCCTTGGCGATGGCGAATCCGAGGCCGCTCGAGGCGCCGGTGACGATTGCAGTTTTAGACATTTGGGACTCCATGTTGGGTTACGGTGAGTCCACTATACTTGTGACTCAAAAGGCGATAAATACGGTTTCGTGCAATTAACTTGATACATGGAGTAATGAATGCAGCGCCATTTCGACGACGTTCAACTGGGCAGCATCGAGCTGTTTGTGCTGGCGGGGGAGCAGGGCAGTTTCACCGCGGCGGCAGCTGTGGCGGGTGTAACGCCGGCGGCGGTGAGCCGTTCGATATCGCGGCTGGAGGAGCGACTGGGCGTGCGCCTGTTCGTGCGCACGACGCGCCAGATCCGATTGACCGATGGCGGTCAATCTTATTTCGAGCAGTGCCGGCAGGCCTTGTCGCAGTTGGTGGAAGCTGAGCGCGAAGTGACGGGGCAGCAGGCCAGGCCTGCCGGCAAGCTGCGCATCAGCGTGCCGACGCCCTATGCGCATTCGCGCTTGCTGGAGCGGCTGGCGGCATTCCGCCTGCAATACCCGGAGGTGCAGGTGGAAGTCCATATCAGCAACCGCAATATCGATTTCGCGGAGGAGGGCTACGACCTGGCTGTGCGCGGCCGCTTGCCGCAGGATTCATCCCTGATCGCGCGCAAGTTGGAGGATGCTGCGCTGGCCCTGGTGGCTTCGCCTGCCTACCTGAAACGGCGCGGCAAACCGAAGTCGCTGGAAGACCTGGCTGGCCACGATTGCATCCAGTTCGTGCTGCCAAGTACGGGACGCCTGGTGCCCTGGCAGTTCATGCGCGGCGGGGCGGAGATTGAACTGGTAGGCAGCGATGGCGTGGTGTGTGCGGATGACTTCCTCGGCATTAATACGATGGCGCTGCATGGCGGCGGCATCGCCCAAACCTACCGCTTCGGCGTGGAGCGTGAGCTAGCCAGCGGGGAACTGGTCGAACTGCTGCCGCAATTTGGCGGCAGCACGCGGCCGTTCTACCTGATCTACCCGCATGCGCGTCATTTGCCGCTGCGGGTGCGCAGCCTGGTGGATTTCTTGCTGCCCTAAGCGTCCTGCTGGCGCTGGCGGAACGCCGCCACTTTATTCCGGTTGCCACATAGCGCCATGCTGCACCAGCGGCGGCGATGCGATTTGGTGCGATCCAGGAACCATAGCGTGCAGGCGTGGTCTTCGCACTTGCGTACCAGGTTGAAGTCGGCGGCTGCCAGCAGGTGGGCGGCGGCTTCCGCCAGGGGAGCCAGTAACTGTTGCGGCGTTTCGGCGACGTATTGGGCCTGCAGCGACAGGCCATCCCCACTTTCCTCCACCAGTACCATATGACGCTGGGCGTGCGCCAGGGCGGCGTTCAACGCCTCGGCGTCGACTCGCTTGCCGGCTTTGCGCGCCGTCACCGCGGCGCGGATGGTCTCGCGCAGTGTACGCGCCGCCGCCAGCAGCTCGCCTTGACGGCCCGGAGCGGTGGCCGTCCCGCGCTCGCCGACTTCCGCCAGCCAGGCCATGACGTCGGCATCGCTGTGCCACGTTTCCTCGCCCTGCACTACAGTATTCATCAGATCCAGCGCTGGATGGTCGCCATAGAACTCGGTCATTTTGCTGTCCTCCTGATTTTCATTGTAACCATCAAAATAACGCTTGACAAGTTACGCTGACGGAGTAATCTTGTAACCATCAAAACAAACTTTATGGAGTTAGTTATGAACCGCACGATCCAGGCAGACGGCGTCAACATCTTCTACCGCGAAGCCGGTGCCCCGGAGGCACCGGCGATCCTCTTGATGCACGGTTTCCCCACCAGCTCCCACATGTTCCGCAAACTGATCCCGCTGCTGGCAACCAAATACCATGTGATCGCCCCCGACCTGCCAGGCTTCGGCTTCACCGAAGTGCCGGCGGAACGCAATTACGAATACACCTTCGACAGCCTGGCACGGACCATGGAAGCCTTCCTGCAGGCGATCAAACTGGATAAGTTCGCCCTGTACGTGTTCGACTACGGCGCCCCGGTCGGCTTGCGCCTGGCCGCCGCCAAACCGGAACGCATCACTGCGCTTATTTCGCAAAATGGCAATGCCTACCTGGAGGGCCTGAGCGACGGCTGGAGCCCGATGCGCAAGCACTGGGCCGACCCCAACGAAGAAAACACCAATGTGATGCGCGGCTTCCTGACGCCGGAAGCGACCCAATGGCAATATACTCACGGCGTGGCCGACCCGTCGCAAGTCGATCCTGAGTCCTATACCCTGGATTCGGCATTGATGGCCCGCCCCGGCAACATCGACATCCAGCTCGAGCTGTTCTACGACTACCGCAAAAACATCGAGCTGTACCCGGTGTTTCAGGAGTTCTTCCGCAAAGCGCAGGTGCCGACGCTGGCAATCTGGGGCAAAAACGATCCGTTCTTCACGCCGCCGGGCGCCGAGGCTTATCGCCGCGATAACCCGAAGGCGATCGTGCAATTGCTCGATACCGGCCACTTTGCGCTGGAAACCCATGCGGAAGACATCGGCAAAGCCATCCACGCCCTGTTAGACTAGACGCTTTCGAGGAAAGCCTGACCGAGCATCGATGAAGCCAACCACCATCGCACTGCTGCTGGCCGGCCTGGCACTGGCCGGCTGCAGCAGCAAGAAGACCGTCGCTTACACGACACCCACTGCCGCCATCTCAAATCCCCAGGTGCTTTTGCTGGGCGAAGTGCACGACAATAAGGAAGGCCACAAGCTGCGCTTCGAGGACCTGCGCCAGCGCGTGGAAGCAGGCTGGCGTCCCGTGATCGCAATGGAGCAGTTCGACCGCGAATCGCAAGGCATGCTGGACGAGGCGCAGAAAGGCTGCCTTGATGCCTACTGCCTGATCAAGGCGATGGACAAGAAGGGCTGGGACTGGCAGCTGTACTACGCGGTGATCGACCTGGCGCTGTCCAACAAGCTGCCGATTGTGGCCGCCAACCTGTCCCGTGCCGATGCATCGAAAGTGGTGCGTGATGGCCTGACCATGACCTTTGACGCCGCCACCGTCAACGCCTATAAGCTGAAAGACCCGCTGCCATCCGACCTGCGCCGCGGCCAGGAAAAAGCCATCCAGGAAGGGCACTGCAATATGGTCTCCGAGATCATGCTGCCTGGGATGGTCAACGCACAGGTGGCGCGCGATATCTGGATGGCCAAGCTGATTCGCGAACAGCAGCCACGCGACGTGGTCCTCATTGCCGGCAATGGCCACGTGCGCAAGGATATCGGCGTGCCCCGTTGGCTGAATGCTATTGAACCCAAGCTGAACGTCCGCACCATTGGCTTTATTGAGCCAGACGGCGTCGCGGGCAGCTATGACGAAATCCGCAAGGTTCCAGTGCAAAAGCGCACAGACTCCTGCCGCAATTTCAAGTAAACTTTCGGCCCTGCCGTCCCCCAATTCAAGGAGTTAAGAATGCAAATCGCAGGTGAAATGCTGATCGGACAAGCTGCCTTCAAAGGCAGCGCAGGCCAGATGAAGGCCACCGACCCGGCCCGCAATATCGAAATCGAGCCAGCATTTGGCATGGCCACGCCGGCCGACCTGCAGCGCGCCTGCGAGCTCGCCGCGCAGGCATTCGACTCCTATCGCGAAACCACGCTGGAAAAGCGCGCCCAGTTCCTGGAGCAGGTTGCGCAGAACATTATCGACATCGGTCCGCAGCTGATCGAGCGCGCCATGCAGGAATCCGGCCTGCCGCAAGCCCGCCTGGAAGGTGAGCGCGGCCGCACCGTCAATCAATTGCGCCTGTTCGCCAAAGTGGTGCGCGACGGCCTGTTCCTGGGCGCCACGCTGGATTCCGCACTGCCGGAACGCGTGCCGCCGCGCTCGGACCTGCGCATGCGCAAGATCGGCGTAGGCCCGGTTGCCGTATTCGGCGCCTCCAATTTCCCACTGGCGTTCTCGGTTGCCGGCGGCGATACCGCTTCCGCACTGGCTGCAGGTTGCCCGGTGGTGGTTAAGGCGCACCCGGCACACCTTGGCACTTCCGAACTGGTGGGCAAGGCGATCCAGAAATCAGTAGCCGATTGCGGCCTGCATGAAGGCGTGTTCTCGCTGGTGATCGGCGACGTGCAGATCGGCGGCGACCTGGTGGCGCATCCCGCAATCAAGGCCGTTGGCTTTACCGGCTCGCGAGGCGGCGGCCTGGCCCTGGTGCGCATTGCCCAGGCGCGCAAGGAACCTATTCCGGTGTATGCCGAGATGGCTTCCATCAATCCTGTGTTCCTGCTGCCAGGCGCATTGAAGGCCGGCGCCGCGCGCATCGCGCAAGGCTTTGCCGATTCGCTGACCATGGGCTCGGGCCAGTTCTGCACCAATCCAGGCCTGCTGATTGGCCTGGAAGGTCCTGAGCTGAACGAGTTCGCCGCTGCCGCTGCAGCCGCTGTGCAAGCCAAGCCATCGACCACTATGCTGACTCCCGGCATCCACAAATCGTACGAAGCAGGCGTAGGCAAGCTGTCGGCGCTGGACAAGGTGGAACTGCTGGCGCAAGGCGGTGCGGGCAGCACCGCTTGCGCAGCGCAGCCGCACCTGTACAGCACCGACGTGGATACTTTCCTCGCCACGCCAGCGCTGGAAGACGAAAACTTCGGCCCTAGCTCGGTGCTGGTGCGCTGCCGCGACGCGGCCGATATGCGCCGCATCGCGGAGCACTTGGAAGGCCAGCTGACCTCCACCGTTCACGCCATCGCCGCCGACCGCGACATCGCCGCCGGCCTGCTGCCGACGCTGGAGCGCAAGGCCGGGCGCATCCTGTTCAACGGTTTCCCGACCGGAGTCGAAGTAGCGCACGCCATGGTGCACGGCGGCCCGTTCCCGTCGACCTCCGACCCGCGCAGCACTTCGGTTGGCGCGACCGCAATCGACCGTTTCCTGCGTCCGGTGTGCTACCAGGATGCGCCGGAGTGGGCGCTGCCGTCGACCCTGGCCAATGCCAATCCGCAGAACGTGCCGCGCGTGGTGGACGGCAAGATCCAGCCGGGCGCATAAGCCCTCGCTATCGTGATAAGGTGGGCCGCATGATGGAAACCGTGTACAAGCAAGAGCAGCCCACCCGCTCCGACATCGATGCGCTCACCGGACCGGCAGTGCTGGAATTTGGCACCAACTGGTGCGGCTACTGCCGCGGCGCCCAGTCCGTGATCGCAGAGGCGTACAGCGAGTACGCCAACATCCCTCATTTCAAAGTGGAAGATGGCCCGGGCCGCGTGCTGGGCCGCGCCTTCCGCATCAAGCTATGGCCAACCGTGATCTTCCTGAAAGACGGCAAGGAAGTCGCGCGCGTGGTTCGCCCCGAAGATGCCGACGAGTTGCGTGAAGGGTTCGCTCAAATTGCTGAAAGCTGAGTTTTTCATTCTACCCATGCGGAACCGCTGCAGCGCCAGGACGTTGCTGAACTAAAACCTGCGGCCCAAACGGAAAAGGCTCATCGTGATGAGCCTTTTTTTCGCCCGGACGGCTTGACACGCGTCCGAAAAACGATTTAACTATTAACGAATTAGTTAATTGTGTAATTATGGAACTCGATAAAGTCTTTGAAGCACTTGCATCCAAACCACGCCGCCAGATCCTCGCATACCTGTCGGAGGTGGAGCTTTCCACGTCTGACCTGGCCGAGAAGTTCGGCATCAGCGCTCCCGCGATTTCCAGGCACTTGTCGGTGCTCGAAAACGCTGGCCTGGTGAGCAGCGAGAGGCGAGGGCAGTTTGTGTTCTACAAGCTGAACGGCGATAACCTGGTCAATACCCTGACTGGCTACGCATTCGAGGTCTGCCCGGTCGGGCGTCCCCTCAAGCGCGAGTCGCGGGCGATGGCCGCGAAAAAAAAATAGGGAGTCCAGCATGAGAAAGATTCGTAACGTCATCAGAAACCATCGCGTCGCAAGCGAGGATCTGGCGGCCGTTTGCGTCGGCCAGGTGCGCTACTCTCCGGCGAAATCGACCTGGCTGATTGCGATGTATGCCGGCGCCGCATATGGCACCCTGGCATATGCGCAGTTGCCGGCGATGCTGCTGTTCGTGGTGGCGACGGCGTTGGTCCTTCTATTCGGACATTCGCTGGGCAGCCATCGCAAGCTGATTCATAACAGCTTTGCGTGCCCCAAATGGCTGGAATACTTTCTGGTGTGGCTTGGTGTGCAGGTTGGCCTGGCCGGGCCGATCGGCTTGCTGCGTCAGCACGAGTTGCGGGACTATGCGCAGCGCCAATACGATTGCCACCCATACCTGAGGCACGGCGCTGGTTTCTGGCGCGACGCATGGTGGCAGCTGCATTGCGACCTGGTGCTCGATCACCCGCCGGCAATCCGCATCGAGCGGCGCATTGCCGACGACGAGTTTTACCGCTTCCTCGAGCGCACCTGGATGCTGCAGCAACTTCCGCTGGCCGTGCTGTTCTACCTGTGGGGCGGCTGGGCCTTCGTTTGCTGGGGTGTGTGCGCCCGCATCGCCGCCGGCGTTACCGGTCACTGGCTGATCGGCTATTTTGCCCACAACCACGGTGACCTTGCGTATGAAGTGCAGGACGCGGCAGTCCAGGGACGCAACATCCGTTGGACCTCGCTGCTGACAATGGGCGAGAGCTGGCATAACAATCACCACGCTTTCCCGCACTCGGCGAAGCTTGGATTGGCGGAAGGGGAGTGGGACCCGGGCTGGTGGGCGCTGCGCGTGCTGGAGCATTTCGGATTGGTGAGGGATTTGCAGCTGCCGGATAGGCTGGAAAACAAAAATGGCCTCGAACGTTGCCGGTTCAGGCCCTTGCTGGTAAGTCTCTGGTGGTGAGCAGTTTTTAAGCTTGACACTGACCCCGATACAGTTTTAACTGTTGACGAATTTGTAAGTTGTTTGGTGCGTTTGCCTGTGTTTAATCCAAATGGAGCGCAGAGTGTATCCAAAAATATTCAAGTCGTTAGCATTGCGGTCGCCTGTCCTGGGGCAGATCGTCAGCGAGCGAGATCGTCTACGTGGCGAGGTCGCTAAATTTTCCGCGGCACGTAATTGGTTCCATGCGGAGTTCGAGGCTCCATCGGGGGCAACGAATTCGGGATATTGCCACTGCTGCAGGCAAAACACTGTCTTCGAAATCAAGGGGGCATGGCTGCGGGATGAATATCTTTGCCAGAATTGTTTCTCGATTCCCCGGCAGCGCCATATCCAGCATGTAATGGATAGCTACTTCAAAGGCTGGGAGGAAAAGAACATTCATGAGTCCTCCCCATCGAACGACCTGATATCCAGGTATTGCACTTCCTATTCAAGTTCGCAGTATTTTTGCGGTGCGGAAGTTGGCAGCATGGTTAACGGGGTGCGATGCGAAAACCTGGAAGCGTTGACGTTCGCCGATAGCACCTTCGACATCTTCATTACTCAAGACGTGTTTGAGCATATCTTTAATCCTGAGCTTGCGGCAAAGGAGATCATCAGGGTGCTTAAGCCTGGCGGCGTTCATATCTTTACCGCGCCAAAACACCGGGGCATCAGGCAAAGTTATCCGAGAGCCCGGCTCCTGGGCAGCCAGGTCGAATACATCAAAGAAGAGGTGTATCACGGCAATCCCGTCGGCGATGGCAAGGCGCTGGTTACCTGGGATTATGGGGATGATTTTGAAGACTTGATCAGTTCCTGGTCCAATTCAACCACAATCACCTTTATCGTCCGCGACCGGAGTCTTGGCATAGACGGAGAGTTTATTGAAGTGTTTGTGACGAGGAAAAGCACGGTGTAAAAACAAAAATGGCCTGGACCGTTGCCGGTTCAGGCCATTCTTGATGAATCCTGGTGGTGATAGGTGGACTTGAACCACCGACCCTAGCATTATGAATGCTATGCTCTAACCAACTGAGCTATATCACCGGA